>JAZFTL010000288.1:0-6618 GCA_036446675.1 Thermoanaerobaculia bacterium | reverse complement strand
ATGCTCAATCGAGCAAGAAACTCACGGCAAATGCAATGACATGGTACACCACCGACCGGAACGGGGAGTGGCGCCGCTTGCTTGCCGCCCCGGAGTACTGTCAACTTAAGAGAGATTGTGTTCTTGAATGCCAATCGAGACTCTCGCAAACGCCCTGTTTCTGGGCATCTTCAGCGCTTACCGATTTCTTCAGAAGCGAGAAGACTGCTCAAGTTGACAGTACCCTCGCTGGGACTCTCAACGCGCCACCAAAGTGAAGTTCCTGGTTGGTATTTCGACACAGCCTGGTTTTCGGACACTACGCGGATCGGGATTTCAGTCGCTGGTGTCGGTGACTGGCGGTCTGATCCTGGGCGTGACTGCTATTGGATGTCCGGTGGCGCCGCCATGGACCCTGGTAGCCACGGTTTCATACCCGCTTAGCGGCACCCAGGGAAGGAGTGTGATTCGTGCCTACACCCCCCGGGACGTAGTGCCTGCGAGCGCTGGATTCACGCTGCTGTCACCTATGACCAGCAGGAAGCGAGCCTGACAATCTACATGGATGGTGATGAGATGGATCGGGCCTACGGTGTTCCGCCTCCGAGTTTCATGAGGCGCAATATCCGTATGGGAACCTGGTTTGAAGCCAACCAGGCATTCAGGGGGTATCTGGACGAACTCAAGATCTACGATTACCCGCGCTCGGCAGAAGCAATTCGGGCCTCAGCCCAGGCTCAGCGTGAAAACGTTCGGTGATAACGATTCTGGTGGGTGCCCTCGTCTTGCTTCCAAAAACGGCCCGAAATATTAAACAGTAGCTCAGATTGCTGACTTATCTATCA
This sequence comes from Thermoanaerobaculia bacterium, assembly GCA_036446675.1. GTDB lineage: Bacteria > Acidobacteriota > Thermoanaerobaculia > Multivoradales > JAHEKO01 > JAZFTL01. Next base: position 5,794 of record JAZFTL010000288.1, on the reverse strand, counting down.
GAAAATGAGTGCGGCCCGGCGAGAGGCTGGCAACCTGGGGAGATCTCAAAGAACAGGTCGAGGAGATCGAGCGTAGCTGGAACGAGATGCTCGATCGGATGCTGGAGCGAGAGCGACGCATTGCCTGAAGATCTAAAGAGACTACAGCCCAATGGCCCGAAACGTCAGATAGAGCACCGCTCCCAGCAGTAGGCCCACGGGAAGGGTGGTTACCCAGGCTGTCAGAATTTGCAGAATGGTGCTGCGATTGCCGTTTTTGGTTGCAAGGCCGATTCCGAAAATCGATCCGCACGAGACGTGCGTCGTACTCACCGGCAATCCGAGGCGAGAAGCGCCCAAGACCAGGCCGGCGGTGATGAGGTTAGCGGTGAGCCCCTGGCCGGAGTTGAGGCTCGTAATCTTCTGACTCATGGTCTGCGCGACCTTTCTGGAATGCAGCCACCCACCGAGAGTCATGGCGACTGCTACCAGGGCCAGAACACTTGGGGTTGGTGGCATCTCGAAGAAGGCGCCGGCGGCGAGCAGTAGCGCGGCGATCTTGGGTGTGTCGTTCACGGCTCGCGCGAAACAGACGGCACCGGCGCTCAGATAGTGGAGCCCGTCGACCACAGGCTGGGCCCTGATTCCCATGAGTCGGTTTGCGTCCGGCTCAGCGCATTCCTCTCCAAGGGTAACTGTCAGCCCGGTGGGCTGGATGCCGGCAGCTATCATCGCGCCGGAGCCCGCAGGCAAAGGGGTCGCCAGCGGGCTCTCCTGTTCCACACAGATACAGCTATCCGCTTTGAGGCCCAGGCGATGGCGCCCCCAGCGAAAGAGGTGGTAGAAGATGGCGGTCCCAGCAATCGCTACGATCGGACTCAGGAGAAGGGGTTGAGCGAATTTCGAAAGCAGCAAGCCCCAGTTGATACCGCCCCCGGCCATGAGGCCGGCGCCCACCAGGGCTCCAGTGAGAGCGTGGGTGGTAGAGGTCGGCATATGTAAGAACGTCGCGAGAAAGACAGTGGTCGCTCCTGCCGCACCGATCGCGGCCAAGAGCGCCGGATCGATTGCGGCGTCCTGCAGGAGGCCCTTGCCGCTGAATATTCGAGCTATCTTCGGAGCGATCAGCACTGCGACTAGACTTCCTGCAAGGGTGCTCGCTGTGGCCCAGATCAGCGCGGTTTTGAAACTTGCCGTGCCCGATCCCCAAAGAGTGGCTACACCTTTGAAGTTGTCGTTCGCGCCGTTGCTCCAAGCCAGGAAGAGAACGGCTGCAGTGAGGACGATGATTCCCATGATTGATGAAGGCTGGTCGACGTTCTACGTTGTTTGTGCCGGTACTCCAGGTTCGCTGGTTTGTCTTTGCCGAAGCATTGAATTTTGGTATCCAGCGATCGCAGCCTCATGCTGTGATGTCTGCCCGTTCTTTACGAACACGACGAGGATTCGGTTCTTTGACGTGTGGCTGTAGCTCGACCGGATATGATCAGATAAGTCATGAAGCTGCCGCGGAGCGACTGAGCCGATGAGTCTTGCACTACCAAAAGTCTTCAATATCGCCGAGTACTTTCTCGATCGAAGGATCGAGGAGGGGAGGGGAGAGAGGATCGCCCTACGGACCGATCGCGGCGAGCTGACCTATCGGGACACCCAAAGCCTGGCGAACCGATTTGCCCGGAATCTCCGGCAGATGGGGATCGGGCGCGGCGAAAGGGTTTTTCTCTCGATGTCGGACTCACCTGAGTTCGTAGGCGCGCTCTTTGGAATACTCAAGGTGGGCGGCGTCGTCGTCATGGTGAACCCCAACCTAAAGCCCGATGCTTTGGCGGAGCTGTTTGGGTATTGCCGACCGAGCAGCGCTGTTATCGAGAGTGAGATGCTCGATGCCTTCGCAGCGGCCGCCCATGAGGCCGAATCTACGGCCGAGTTCATGACCGTAGACGGGCAAAACCGTAGGCACTCCGCCTATGAATCGAGTCGAGAAGAGCAGTCAGACAGATTCGACACGGTTGATACCAGTCCGGACGATGCGGCGATCTGGCTCTTCTCAGGCGGCACGACGGGCCGCCCCAAGGCCGTCGTTCAAACCCATCGATCGTTCGCGAATACGACAGAGCTCTATGCACAGGCCGCGCTGGGCTACCACGAGGACGACATCACCCTGTCAGTGCCTAAGCTCTACTTCGGCTACGCGACGGGATCCAATCTGTTTTTTCCATTCTCGGTGGGAGCTTCAGCCGTTCTTTTTTCTGAACATCCCACCGCCGACGTCCTGTTCGACAAGATCGCTCGACACCGGCCGACGATCCTGATCAGCGTGCCGACGATGATCAATCAAATGGTGAGCCACCCAAAAGCCGCTGCGCAGGACCTTTCCTGCTTGCGGTTCTCCACCTCAGCCGGAGAGGCTCTACCGATCCCTCTCTACGACAGATGGCGGGAACTCTACGATGTGGAGCTCTTAGACGGCCTCGGGACCGCTGAGATGTGGCACATTTTCGTGTCGAATCTTCCCGGCGATGTCAAACCCGGAACTCTCGGTAGAGCGGTGCCGGGCTTTGAAATCAAAGTCTGCGACGAGAGCGGCGTCGAAGTTGGAGCGGGGGAGGTGGGGCGGCTCTGGGTGAAGGGAGATTCACTTGCCAGCGGTTATTGGGACGATGCCGAAAAGACGGCGGCGGCTTTTCGGGACGGATGGTTCGTTGGAGGTGACCTAGTGCGGCGTGATGACGAAGGTTACCTCACCTACTGCGGTCGCGACGACGACGTTTTCAAGGTTGGTGGCAAGTGGCTGGCACCTCAGGAGGTTGAAAACTGCCTGATGAATCACCCGGCGGTGAAAGAGTGTGCGGTAGTTGGAATCGAGAATGAGAACGGCCTGATGAAGCCGTACGCCTTCGTGGTAAGTGGACAATGGCAAGAGGATTTGGAGCAGAAGCTGAAAGATTATGTTCTAGCAAGGTTGCAACCTTACAAGCACCCACGCCGGATCATTATCTTGGAAGACTTTCCACGGACTCATCTCGGTAAGGTAGATCGCGGCAAACTCAAAGAGCTGGTCTAGGCTCCCTCAGACTGCTTAGTTAAACTGCCAAAATTGACACATTAAATGGAGAATCAGGTCTCAAAGTGTCAGCTTTGGCGGCTTGGTAGATTTTTCTATTGATAGAAGCCGAGGTTACCTCCTCCGCTTACTGGGCCGTGGCGGTCGGGGCTTGGCAAGAAGATACTGCTCCGGCCACGGATGCCCCCAGCATTCGTATTTATCGGCGGCATGGAGAGTCAGGTAGGGGTTGCGGAGATGAGGCCGCGCCATCACCGCCAGGTCGGCGCGGCCGGCTGCCAGGACCGTGTTGGCATGATCCTCTCCCAGGATGGCGCCCACCGCGGCAACCGGGATTTCCGCCTCATAGCGGATCCTTTCGGCGAATGGTACTTGGTACATGCGCCCATACTCCGGGTCGGATTCCGGCGAGTTGCCGGCCGACGATACATCGACCAGATCGCATCCGTGGGCTTTGAGCATCTTGGCAATTTGTACCGACTGGTCAACCGTTACACCTCGATCATCCTCCATCCAGTCACTAGCCGAGATGCGCACCGCCATCGGTTTGGCGTCCGGCCAAGCCGACCGCATCGATTCGAAAACCTCGAGCGGGAACCTCATGCGATTCTCGAGTGAGCCACCATATTGGTCACGCCGCCGATTCGACAGCGGCGAGATGAAGCTGGAGAGCAGATATCCGTGCGCCATGTGAATTTCGATTAGATCGAAGCCGGCCTCCTGCGACAACTTCGTCGATTGCTCGAAGGCGGCGATGACGCCATCCATGTCGGATCGATCCATCTCCTTCGGTACTTGCCAATGGGGGTAAAAGGGCAGGGCAGAAGGCGCCACTGTCTTCCATCCTCCCTCTCCCAACGACAGTGGTACGTCCGTTCCTTCCCAGGGGTGTCGAACGGAGCCCTTGCGCCCGGCGTGTGCCAGCTGAATTCCGATCTTGGTGCTTGAATTTGCGTGGACGAACTCGACGATTCTCCTCCAGGCTTCAACGTGTTCTGTCGCGTACATTCCGGTGCAGCCCAAGGAGATGCGCGCTTCAGGCGCCACGTCGGTCATCTCGGTGATGATGAGTCCGGCGCCACCAATGGCACGGCTACCCAGATGCACCAGATGCCAATCATTCGGCGTACCGTCCACAGCCGAGTACTGGCACATCGGACTGACCACAATGCGATTGGCCATTTCCAAGGATCGGAGCTTGAACGGTGTGAACATCGGCGGCGGTGAGTTGGCGCTCGAATCAGAGATGACCCCGGCTGAGCGCTGAAAAGCATCGTCCACGCTATCGATCAACAGCGGGTCGCGGTCGCGCAGGTTGTCGTAGGTGATGCGCTTCGATCGAGTCATCAGGTTGAAGGTGAACTCGAGCGGAGTCTGGTTGAGATAGCGGGCGGAATTCTCGAACCACTCGAGGCTGGTCTGAGCCGCTTTTTGAGTCTTGACAACGTCTACCCAGCGGGCCTCCTCGTAGGCGACCAGGGCCGCCGGAATATCGTCGAACCCTTTCTCCTGCAGCGTCGAAGCCAGGACGATGGCATCTTCCATCGCCAGCTTGGTTCCGGAACCGATAGAGAAGTGGGCGGTGTGCGCCGCATCACCTAATAGAACAATGTTGTTGTGGTGCCAGGTCTGACACCGCACCGTGGGAAAAGTCCTCCAGAGTGACCGGTTGGTGAGGAGATCATACCCATCGAGTTCCTCGGCGCAGAGATCCCTGCAGAAGGCTACGGTTCCGGCCTCGTCTACCCGATCGAGTCCGGCAGCGCGCCATACCTCCTCTCGGCACTCGACGATCCAGGTCGCGAGGCCGTCTTCGAAGGGGTACGCATGGATTTGAAACAAGCCGAAGGGAGTCTCTTTGAAGATGAAGGTGAAGGCCTCGAGCGGCTTGTCGGTGCCGAGCCAGCAGAACTTGCATTTACGCCAGTCGAGTTGCGGCTGAAAGTGCTGGGCATATTGATCGCGGACGACACTGTTGACACCGTCGGCGGCTACAATTAGGTCGACGTTGTCGAACTCGGCCAAATCGGAAACTTCACGCTCGAACTCCAGGCGAACTCCCAATTCGCGGCAGCGTTGGTGGAGAATCATCAGGAGCTTCTTACGCGAAAGGGCGGAGAAACCATGCCCCGTCGAGACGGTACATACTCCTCCAAAGTAAGTCTCGATATTCTGCCAGCGCCGAAAGCTGGCGGTGATGGCGGCGAACGACTCAGCATCGGCCTCTTCGAAACCGTCCAAGGTCTCGTCTGAGAACACGACCCCCCAGCCGAAGGTGTCGTCGTGGCGGTTACGCTCGATGACGCGAAGGTTCGAGCCGGGGTAGGCCTTCCGCATCAGAATCGAGAAGTAGAGGCTGGCGGGCCCGCCTCCAATGCAGACAATGTTCATGATGCGTTTATTCTACTTGGACAGGATAGTCATCGGGGCTTCCAAGCGGGTGGAGTCAGACGGCGGCGGCTGTCAGTGCCCAGCTCGAGCCCCACTTCCGCCCGGGCACACCACGCTACCATGGCAATCGCCTGCCCATTCAAACGCTAGAACACCAGCCCAAGCGCCAGGACACCGGATCATCGGCTAAGGCACCAACTCCGGTGAATCTTACGTAACTGGTCAGTACTTACCAGTTATTCGGCATACCTCCTGAGCCGAAAGAGTGCCCATTGATCCGGCCTCGTCATCTTTGTCATTCCGAGCACATTCCCCAATTGTCGTTCCGACCGAGAGGGAGGAATCTGGGGGAAGGGTGGT
>JAZFTL010000287.1:0-6279 GCA_036446675.1 Thermoanaerobaculia bacterium | reverse complement strand
ACGATATCCTGACCGTTGGTAATGCCGCCCTCGAGCCCGCCCGCTCGGTTGGTGGGTCGAGGCCATCCTCCTTGACGATCGGTTTGAATCGAGTCGTGAGCTCTACTTCCCGGACCGCGGCTCGCCTCTATGGCGCTGCCGAACTCGACTGCTTTTACCGCCGGCACCGACATCACCGCACGCGCTAAGCTCCCGTCCAGTTTTTCGTTCCATTGAATGTGAGAACCCAGTCCGGGAGGGACCCCGTGGGCGATGATGCAGACTGCGCCGCCCAGAGTGTCGCCGGCCGTCTTCATCGCGTCGACGAGGCCGACCATTTGGTCTTCGATGGAGCGGTCGATGGCGCGCAGCGGGGAGGTGTCATCTACTTTCAGCAGGTCGTCCCAGGTGGGGGTGGGGGCGTCGATTCCGACTTCGCCAAGGGACTTCACGCCGCTGCGAATCTCGATGCCGAATTCCAGCAGGAGTAGCTTCGCCAGCGATCCGGCTGCCACTCGGGCGGCGCTCTCCCGAGCTGAGGCCCGTTCGAGAATGTCGCGCAGGTCGCTGCGCAGATACTTGATGCCGCCGGCGAGGTCCGCATGGCCGGGCCGCGGCGATCTCATCCGACGCTGTTCGACGCGTTGGGGGTCGAGAGTCACCGGGTGCATGACGTCCCGCCAATTTTCGTAGTCGCGGTTCGAGATCCAAATCGAGATCGGAGAGCCCAGGGTTTCGCCGCCCCGAACGCCACCCTTGAACTCGAGCTCATCTTGCTCGATCTGCATGCGCCGTCCCCGGCCGTATCCATGCTGGCGCCGTCTGAGCTCTTTGGCAATGAAGTCGAAGTCGATCTCGAGCCCTGCCGGCAGCCCGGAAAGGACTGCGGTGAGTCCAGGTCCGTGGCTTTCTCCTGCCGTGGTCAGAGAAAGACGCTTCATGACTGATTGCCGGCGAGGCGGGCGAACGGTTCCTTGACGAGGGGCGGCATGCGGCAGGGCTTGCGGGTCACTCGGTCGATCCAGACGTGTTCGGTTCGCCCAGTAGCGGCGAGTTCGCCGGAGCGCTCGATCCGGTAGGTGAACTTGATCGTCCGGCTCCTCATCGCCTCAATCCAACAGCTCACCGAGACCGAATCGCCATAATGAATTCCGCGGTGATAGCTAACTTCTACGTTGGTCACCATCATGAGGAATCCGGACTCCTCAATTTCCGCATAGTGGTAGCCGGATCTCTTACACAGCGCGGTGCGTACGAGCTCGAACCAAATGAGGTAGTTGGCATGGTGGACCACACCCATCTGGTCGGTTTCAGCATAGCGAACCTCGACCTCGAGCTCTTCTATCGTAGGAGCGCTCATATCGAACTCCAACTGTAGCGTATTACCGTCCATAAGATTTTGTAGCCCGCCAAGATAGTGCCCTTGATCGTGCCGGTAATCTTAGATACTCCGACCCTCTTGCGGTAGCTTGCGGGAACTTCTTCGACCCGCAGGTCGTATTTGAGGGCTTTGACTTGCATTTCGGCGGTCCAGCCGAAGTCCGGATCACTCATTCCCAGAAGTTCGAGCTTCTCCCAACGGATCGCCCGGAAAGGGCCGAGATCGGTGTACTTGTGGCGGTAGAGCAGGCGTATCAGCAGGCAGGCGATGATGTTGCCGAAGCGCGCTTGGGGTAGCAAGGCTCCCGGCTGGCGCTGCCCCAGAACGCGCGAGCCGATTACCAGATCGGAGCGATCGCTCAGAATGGGCTCCAGCAGGAGTCCGATCTCTTCGGGGTAGTCCGAGAAGTCCGCGTCGAGGAACACTACGATGTCGGGGGGTCCGTTCTCTCGGAGGTAGCGCAGGCCCGCCAGACAGGCGCTTCCATAGCCGGGTCGAACCTCACGAACCACGGTGGCACCATTCGTCTTGGCGATTTCTCCGGTGCCATCCGTCGAATTGTTGTCTGCAACGACCACCCTACGCACCAGGCTATCCGGAATGGCATTCAAGACGAGAGGCAGCGATGCCGCTTCATTAAAAGCGGGGATCACGACGTCGACGACTGGATGGGAACCGTTCATGGGTGTTGGGACCTGTCGTCGACTAAGTTATCATCGCAAGCCTGAAGCGGAGCGAGTCATCACAATGTCGAAGACTTTGAAAAGTGTAAAAGGAATGCGCGACCTCTTCCCCGCCGACACCGCGGTGTGGTCGGGTGTGGAAGAGGTTGCCCGGGAGGTCTTTGGCCGTTATGGATACGGCGAGATCCGCACCCCAATCGTCGAAGATACCGATCTTTTCATACGCTCTGTCGGCGCGTCGACCGATATCGTCGGCAAAGAAATGTATACCTTCGCCGACAAGAAGGGGCGCAGCCTGACGCTGCGACCCGAGAGTACCGCGGCGGTTGCCCGCGCCGTGATTCAACATGGTCTTCGTGAAGAGGTACTTCCGCTCAAGCTCTTCTACATCGGACCTCATTTTCGCTATGAGCGCCCCCAGAAAGGGCGCTATCGTCAGTTCTTTCAGATCGGTGCCGAGCTCATTGGGGATCCTGGACCATACAGCGACGCCGAACTCCTTCTGATGCTTGTCCGTTTCCTGCAGGAGCTTGGATTCTCCGATCTAACCGTTTTGTTGAATACAGTCGGCGACGAGGCCTCGCGCGCCCCGTTCCGCGAGGCTCTGCGCTCCTACCTCAGCGGCTTTGAAGAGAAGTTGGGAGACGAATCGAAACGTCGCCTGGAGACCAATCCACTGCGCCTTCTCGATACCAAAGTGCTGGCAGAGATCGAATTGCTCGACCAGGCGCCGCGGCTTGCGGAGTTCTTGACCGCCGACAGCCGCGAACACTTCAAGTCTGTGTGCAGCTGTTTGACGGCGATGAAGGTTCCCTTCCAGATCGAGGATCGGTTGGTTCGTGGATTGGATTACTATGCCGGGACGGTTTTTGAGGTTGTCTCTGCAGGCTTGGGTGCGCAGGACGCGATTGTCGGTGGTGGTAGGTATGACGGACTTCTCGAGTCGTTGGGCGGAGCGGACCTGCCCGCAATCGGCTTCGCCATTGGTCAGGACCGCCTGATCGAGGCGATGTCCGACAGGGTCAAGAAGTCGATGGCATCGGTTCCGCCGTTGGCGGTAGTTGCAGTAGGTGGAGTAGAGACGTTGGCGATTCTCGAGATTGCCGAAGAACTCCGCGGTCGAGGTGTGGACGCGACGGCTGAGTTTGGATCGAAACCGCTGAAGCACACCCTGAAGAAAGCCAATCGGGCTGGAGTGCGATATGTCGTGCTGGTGGGCCCAGATGAGCTTGCCGCCGACCAGGTAACCCTGAAGGATTTGCGAACCGGCGAACAGGGGCAGTTGCACCTCAGCGAACTGCCCGCAAGATTGGCAGCGGCACAAAGAGGAAATGGAGTCAGCAGATGAAGCGCAGCCCGGCAGGCACCCTCAGTTTAGAAGATGTCGGTAAGCAGGTGAAATTGCAGGCCTGGGTGCATCGCCGCCGGGAACATGCGGGGGTGACATTTTTGAACTTGCGAGACCGTAGTGGCATTGTGCAGGTGGTCTTGCGCTCGAATGAACACCCCGAAGCCTTCAAGGCGCTCGACCCGGCTCGCATCGAGTGGGTCGTCGAAGTTGAAGGGCTGGTCGCGGCTCGAGCTCGCGACATGGTTAATCCGGACATGGCGACTGGGGCTATCGAGGTCTTGGCGCAGCAGGCGCGGGTTCTATCCCGAGCGGATGCCCTGCCGTTCACGCCTGACGGCAAGGGCGATGCGAGCGAAGAACAGAGACTCAAGTATCGTTATCTCGAGTTGCGTCGCAGCGAACTACAGGCGAATTTGCTGCTGCGCCATCGAGTAACCCTGGAGATCTTGAAGTATTTTGACGAACGGGACTTCGTGCACGTCGAAACACCGATTCTGACCCGATCGACGCCGGAGGGGGCACGGGACTACCTCGTTCCGAGTCGGATTCACCGGGGCGAGTTCTATGCCTTACCTCAATCGCCGCAGCTTTTCAAACAGATCTTGATGGCATCTGGGCTGGAGCGCTATGTTCAGATCGCACGCTGCTTCCGGGACGAAGACTTGCGGGCAGATCGTCAGCCTGAGTTTACCCAGGTCGACATTGAGATGTCGTTCCCGGATGAAGAGGATATTTATGAATTGATTGAGGGTTTGTTTGCGCGGATCTTTCCCTTAGCCGGCATCCATCCCGTTTTGCCGTTTCCGCGTCTGAAGTACGCGGAAGCGATACGCCGATTCGGTTCAGACAAGCCGGATCTTCGCTTCGACCTCGAGATTGTAGAGGTGACGGAACACCTGGCCGACAGTAACTTCCGAGCCTTTCGCGGCACGGTGGCTGACGGTGGAGTGATTCGAGCCCTTCGGGTGCCGGGTGGCGCGCGGGCCAGTCGTCGCGAGGTTGATGTCTGGAGCGACAGGGCGCGAGTCTTCGGTGCTGCTGGGGTGCTCACTTTGAGGCGCCGCGATGGAGAGAAGAGTTTCCAAGTGAAAGGAGTTCTCACTGAGCAGGAAATCGACTCGGTGAGCGAGGCACTCGAGATGGCCGAGGGGGATCTGGTGCTCATCGTGGCGGCTCGGGAGCGCGTCGTCGCCGCCGCTCTTGGAGCTTTGCGAACCGAGGTGGGGAAACAGTACGATCTCATCGACCCCGATCGTCAAGCATTCCTCTGGATCACGGAGATTCCGTTGGTCGAACGAGACAGCGATAAGAAGCCGTGGACCTCTTGCAACCATCCATTCACCGCACCCTGCTGCGAGGATTTAGGTAAGTTGGAGACCGATCCGGGAGCCGTGAGAGCCCGAGCTTATGATGTCGTTTTCAATGGAGTGGAATTAGGCGGTGGATCGATTCGAATTCACCAAGCGGAATTGCAGTCGAAAGTCTTCGAGCTCCTGGGGATCGGTGCTGAAGAGGCAGAGTCACGATTCGGATTTCTCCTCGAAGCGCTCCGCTTTGGCGCGCCACCCCATGGAGGGCTGGCCCTGGGGTTGGATCGAATCGTCATGCTGATGGCGGGCGCCAACTCCTTGCGCGATGTCATCGCTTTTCCGAAGACCACTTCGGCTACCTGTTTGATGACTTCGGCACCCTCAGGAGTGGATGCGGAACAGTTGAGGGAACTCGGTATCAAGGTGACAGAGGCGCCGGTTGCCGAATAGGGCTGGAACAAATCTCTTTGCCCCGAGAGATCGATCAGATGCCTAGGCTCGAACTACGACACGCGTCCGGGGTCACCAAAATCCATATTGAGTCGGCGGCGCTTGAAGCGTCCCTTGCCGAACTCGAGCCTTGGTTCGAGGATCGGTGCGTATTCGTCGTCACCTCGCCGAAGGTGTGGAGTCTGCATGGGGCGAAGATGACTCAGATAGAGAGCGCCGCGAGTCGATGGTATGTCCTCGATGTTCCGGACGGCGAGCCTGCGAAAACCTTGCGGGTAGCAACCTCCCTTTGGGAAAAGATGGTCGAGCTCAGGGGCCATAGAGACAGCAGAATCGTTGCATTTGGTGGCGGTTCAGTCGGGGATGTGGCTGGTTTCGTAGCGGCATGTTTCCTTCGCGGAGTTGAATTCATTCAAATTCCCACGACGCTTCTTGCCCAAGTCGACGCAGCGATTGGGGGCAAGACAGGGGTGAATCTGCCTACGGCCAAGAACTGCGTTGGACGGCTCCACCATCCGAAAGCGGTGATTTGCGATGTAGACTTACTGTCTTCACTTTCCCCCCGACAGCTGCGCTCTGGACTCGTGGAGGCGATCAAGATCGCGGCACTCTTCGATGTCGACTTGCTCTCGCAGATTGAAAGCGAATTCAGTGAAATTCTTGCCGCCGAGGCTGCCGCATTGATTCCCCTGGTGGCAGGCGCCGCTGGGCTCAAAGCGATGGTGGTGGAGGCTGACGCGGAAGACAACGACACCCGAAGGCTGTTGAATTTCGGCCATACTTTAGGTCATGCTCTGGAGGCTGCTGGCAATTTTGACGAGCTCAACAGTGATGTCCTGAGTCACGGAGAGGCGGTGGCGTACGGGATGCTTTTCGCTCTGCGCCTAGCCCACCCGAGAGGATTCGATCGGGCTGAAGCTGGTCGGATGCAGTCTCTGCTGCACCGCCTTTCATTACCCGAGTTGCCGAGACTGGACATCGATCGGTTGTTGCGCTTCATCAGAGTCGACAAGAAAGCCGGAGAGTCAACCCAAGCCTGGGCTTTACCCACCCGACTGGGTTGCGGCAAGATGGTTACGGGGATTGAGGAATCCGAAATACGCACCACTCTGAAGAGTTTTCTCA
>JAZFTL010000286.1:0-4750 GCA_036446675.1 Thermoanaerobaculia bacterium | reverse complement strand
TGCCCTGGGAATCAAGGAACACCTGATTTTCCCGGAAATCGATTATGACAAGATCGACCGGATTTGGGGCCTGGACATCGTCATTTGCACTTCGGCACAAACCGACGATGAAGCCCGTGCCTTGATCGACGCATTTAATTTCCCGTTCCGCCGCAGCACACGCAAAGCTGCTTAAGAACAAACTGGACCACTGAGGAAGCCCATATGGCAAAGACGAGCTCGGTAGAGAAGAACGAAAAACGCAGGCGGCTGGTGAAGCAATTCGCAGCCAAACGCAAGCGCCTTCTAGAGAAGGTCGGATTAGGGCATCTGCTGCAAGCTGCCGCTTACGCGAACGCCGATTCTCCCCGCTCCATAGATGGCAGATATCTCGTTCTAGACCCTGATCTGGCTGAAGATTCGGATCGTGAGATCCTCATCTCGTCGGAAGACTCTGGAGTCCTGGAACCTTTCGAAACCAGCGTGGAGACACTCCTGGACGCCTGGAACTATGGAAGTTTCTTCCCCAGACTCGAAGATGCGAAGACAGGCATCGAACCCAGGCGCTGCCAGTACTGTTCGGTGTCCCAAGCCTGTATCCGCGGCGATTCCGGAGCGCGTCGACGTTTGCGCGAATGGGTAGACAGTCGCCGGGAAAATGAGGCTGCCGCCGGACAAGCCGAGCCTTGGGCAAGAGCGATGATTCAAGCCTGGTACATGGGTAGCGAGAGCCCGGCAGCCGGCTCCAGTTCCAACCATGGAGAATTCGAGAACGGTCGGAGAGAGGAGAGTTCGAATGACTCTTGAGCCACGCCGCGATCTCTTGTCCGCCGATCGGCGAGCCCGACAGGCTGCTCAAACCCAGTTTGACCGACACCTAGTTCTCGAAGCCGGAGCCGGAACCGGCAAGACCACCACGCTTGTGGCCCGGACCCTAATGTGGTGTCTCGGCCCCGGTTGGTCGCTGGCCAACCAGGAACTCGCGGAGACAGCTGAGCGGAGATTTGCAACTGCGGAAGAACCCACCGCCGATCGCGTGGCACGCAGGACTTTAGAGGGCATTCTAGCCATAACATTTACGGAAAACGCGGCCAATGAAATGGCTTCGCGCGTGACAGCCGCGCTCGCAGATTTAGGAAGCGGGAATGCCCATCCCTTTCCAGGTCTCGATCTGAGTCTCCTCTCCAAACTGCATCACGAGCCACTACAAGACCAGGTCTTGTTCGAGCGGGCCCGAGCACTCCTCGGCAATCTAGACCGGCTGTCGGTTCGCACGTTTCATTCCTTCTGTCGGAGTCTTCTGGCGAAGTATCCTCTCGAAGCCGGTCTCCACCCAGATCTAAAAATAGACGCTGACGAGTCGATCTTAGATGACATCGTACATCAAACCGTGGATCGAAACTTGCGGGCCTCCTACACCACGCGAGCGCCTACGCCGCTGACGAAGCTGATCCTCTTGGGGGTCGATCCCTCCGAAGTCGTGGCCAACCTCAAGACCCTCGTCTCCCAAGGGGCCACTTCTGATCTGCTTGCAAACAGTCCCTTCTCCAGCGATGAACTCGAACAGTTCAGGGCCAGGCTACTCCACCTTCTCGAAGCATTTCATCAGCAGATTCCCCCAGGATTCGCCTCGATCAAGAGGACTCGGATCCCACGGGAGGTTGCCGACGCGGTCGAGCGATCTCTCGAGATCACTGCAGCCGGTGTCATCTCCGACCTCCCGGCGATGACCGAATTCACCGATCAACTCAAGGCCGCATGGAAGAGTTCCTTGGTGGGCCGTCTGGCAAAGTGGGCGAAAGGTGACTATCTGCAAAGCGAGCTTCAGGCCTTAGAGGATTGTGATCATCACAAGGACCTGAAGCAACCGGCGGTCGTGGCAACGTTTTCGGCACTCGCCGAAAAACTGAGCCGACTCCTCGGGCATATCGAGAAGATTAATCCGGATCTCCTCGAAGTGGGTCGGCAGGCGCTCTTCCCCCTACTCGAGGAGATCGAGCGAGAGATGCGCACTACCGGTGTTGCGACGTTTCAGAGCCTCGTTCTCGAAGCCTCTGAGCTTCTGTACCGCCACCCTGAGATCGCCGCCCGCGAACGTCGGACCATCCGCCAACTCCTCGTCGATGAATCTCAGGACTCGGATGGATTGCAATGCGGCATGATACGCACCCTGGTGCTACAGGGACCGTCAGAACAATCCCCAACTCTATTCATGGTTGGAGATCCCAAGCAGTCGATCTATGGATGGCGAAACGCCGACCTCGAGGCCTACCTCGAACTCGTCTCCGAGATCGTCGCCGCCGGTGGAATGCGCTACGCGTTGGTTGAGAATTTCCGTTCTGCACCGCCGATCCTAAATGAGATTGAACGAACTATCGCGCCGATCATGACACCCCAGGAGAGAGTACAACCTCCCTTCGAGCCCCTCCTTCCCTCAAAGGCTCTGAGAGGCGATAGCGGCTTTCTCGCCATGGATTGGGTGCCGGTGGAATTCTGGGTCTCTTCGGATACCCCTTCGGACACGACCTCGAAGGTGCACGGCAAGATGTCTGTGGGCCGCGCTGCGGCTCTAGAAGCTGCCGCGATCGCCGCCGATCTCGTCAAGCTGAAGCTGGAGACCTCGCTAGCCTGGAAAGACATAGGAATCCTCATGCGCAGTGCAATCCATGTAGAGATCTACCTCGAAGCACTGCGAAAGGCTGGAATCCCGTTCAGCGTTAGTCGGGACAAGCAGTTCTACCGACGCCGGGAGGTCATCGATGCTGCCGCTCTGGTCCGCTGCGTGATGAATCCGGTAGACCATGTCGCTCTGCTGACCTTCCTCCGATCGGCCGTGGTGGGCGTACCTGATGCGGCGCTCATTCCACTCTGGGCGCATGGTTTCCCGCAGCTCATCACCGACCTTCAATCTCCCCAGGACCAGGCGCTCGAGGACCTTGGAAACCTCATTCGCGAGGTGGCAGCAGAGCTTCCCGACGGCGTTCCTGGACTGGATCGCATTCCAGGATGGAAGGCCACCCTGACCGCGGCGGTCATCAACCTAGCCGTCGCACGCCGCAACTACGAGAAGCTGCCGCCGGATCTCTTTATCGAGGATTTGAGGCGCCGCTTTCTACTCGAAGTTACCGAATCAATGCGCTACCAAGGCAGTTTCAGGGTCGCCAACCTAGATAGATTCTTTCGCCTTCTCGAACAAGATCTCGAGAACGCTGCAGGTGACACGCTTCTCGTCCAGCAATCCATCCAGCGCCGCATCGCATCTGCTAAAGAAGCTGCACAGGCGCGCCCCCTTGGCTCCCCAGTCGACGCGGTGCAGGTCACTACGATCCATCAGGCCAAAGGCCTCGAGTTCACACATGTCTACCTGGTAGAAATGCATACCAGGGAGGGACCATCCCGTCGTAGCAGCTGTAGTGTCGACGAGCGGTACCTGGTGTCCCGTAAAGGCGCTGGCGAATACACCCTGTTTGGCGCGCCCACCCTTCAATTCGACCTCATTGAGTCACGCCGACGACAAACTGCCCAGGCCGAACGGGTTCGCACCCTCTATGTAGCTATGACCCGAGCGCGCCAACGACTTGTGCTCTTGGGCTGCTGGCCGGAGGTTTCTACGCCGGTCAGGGTCAGTGCAGCGGGTTCTTTTGCCGACCTCTTGACCAATCGCCTGGACATGGCCGAATCGCCGCTCGAGTTGAGAAGGCTGAAGAAGTCCCCTTGCGATGCCTACGGAGCTCGTTGGAGATTTCTCGAGAATCGCCCGGAATTCTCACCGGAGATTCCGACGACTTCGACCGAGAAACCTGCCGATCTCGAAGTAATCCGAGTGAATTCTGAACGCCTTCGGTCGCACCACACCGCAGCCCTCCAACGAATGCGTCATCCGATTCGTCGCAAAGCGTCCGATTTCATTTCGAGCTCACCGCCGCAAATCATCCCGGACTTTCCCACAGCCTCCGCTCTCACCCGTAGGATTGGTGATTTGCCACCGATTGCAGCGCACCAGGCTCGGCTCACAGCGACAATTGTCGGTGACGCATTTCACTATCTTTTCGCTTCGTGGAACTATTCTGCGGATTTCAGTCTGGAACTTGAACGGCACCGACTCAGTGTGCAGAACTATGTACAGTCCAGACTTCGGCCTCCAGCAGCTCTACATGCTGCCGCTCGCTACGAACTCCTCTTCGATCGCCTCGAGAGAGGTCAAATCTTCCGGTCCTTTGTCGACCTGGAAGAGAGAGTCGTCGCTCGGGAAATGCCCGTGCTGCTAGGCGCAATCCAAGATGCCGGCCATCCCAGAGAAATCATCACTGGAAAAGTGGATCTACTCTATCGGGGCGAGGAGGCAGATCGACTTGTCATCGCCGACTTCAAGACGGATTTGGTCGAGTCCGAAGCCCAACTTCATGAACGAGCGGACGCCTATTCAGCACAGCTGCAGGTCTACGCGCGTGCCCTGAGTGGCGCACTGGAACTAGAGAAGCCACCTGAACTCGAGCTCTGGTTCATTTGGCCGGACAGGGTGTGGCCTGTTCCATTAGACTAAGTTCCCACGCCGGTTAGTCTGGCTCAGCCTGTTGCGATAACAGAGGAGAGACACATGCGGAAGGAATTTTGGATCACCACGATACTGGCGCTCACCCTGCTCCAACCCGGATTTGCCCAGTTTCCGCGCGTGACTGTCGAAGTGCGGAGTTGGTCACCATCTCTCAACGGCAGCGTTCAGGCTGGAAGCAAAAACATCGGCGTGGCAATCGACCTCGAAGGGGATCTC
>JAZFTL010000285.1:0-5633 GCA_036446675.1 Thermoanaerobaculia bacterium | reverse complement strand
ATTCAGCACTTTATCGGCGAAGTCCGACTCAAGAAGTTAAACACTGTTTTGGACCGTCACGGCTTCTGGACCATTGTAAGATCGCGATTTATTCCCGTGCCCTTTGTGATTACCAACTTCGCCGCGGCCTTGGTCGGAGTGCGATTCCGCGTCTTCCTCGGTGCCACCGCTATCGGTTTGGCTCCCTCAATGCTTGTGTATACCTACTTTGGTAAGGCTCTCTACGATGCCACCGGCCAGGATCGCCGAGAAGTTCTCGGAAAGATGGTTGCAGCGATACTCTTGTTCCTACTGCTGAGCCTGGTAGGCCCCCACATCGCAGGTCGGGTGCGGCGGCGCTCAGAACTCAAGAACGGCTCTAAACTCGACTAGGAAATCGTCTGGGTGTTGCTGACTCAGCAGAGTATATGGAGTCGCCGAATTCAGGCTCCGAGGGCCGCTTCCACTTCGGGCACGTCGAGTAGGACCGTTCCATCAACAGCAACAGCTTGAGGGTCGAACTCGAACTGCCGCACAACGCGCCGGAAGACCTCTTTGAGAGCCCGAGCCCCTAAACGGGGCTGACGAGAAGCCTCTTTCGCGATGCAACGCACCGCTCCGGGAGAAATCGCCAGCTGCAAGCCATGTGCTTCGAAGTAGCTCTTAGCCTGATGGAATCCCGACTCCTTGACCTCGAGAAGAATCTTGACGAGACTGTCCACCGAAAGATCATCCAGCAAGACAAGAGCATCGAATCTCGAGAGAAACTGCGGTGTCATGCCGTACTCGAACAGGTCTTCATTGCGCAACCAGTCGCGCAAATGAAACCGCGTCTCGTGCCGAATTTCACCGTCTTCAACGACATTAATCGACTGCAACGCTCCCCGATCGCGACCCACGGTTACTCGATCGTAAACCGCGTCATAGAGACCCTCGAACGCGCCGGCGCCTACAAAGAGAATATCGCTGGCATCGATATTCACGGTGTTTCCACCCAAGTGGCGAGGTAACCTGAAAACGATCTTTTCATTCTCGATCAGCGTCAGCAAAGCTTCCTGAGCGCGGATACCTAGAACATTGGTTTGATCACCAATGACCGATCGAATCTTGTCGATCTCATCGACAAAAACAATCCCCTGACTCACCCGCTGAACAAGTGCCTCCAGACCGGCATCCGCTCCCAGCTGCTCTCGTGCACGCTCCAAAAGCCGCAGCAAGACAGCTTCGCCGGGGTTACCAGTGAGCGATTCTTCGGCGAGAACATTCGCGTGCATTCGAACCAGCGTCGAACGCCGGCTGAGTTCCGGATCCGACGCCAAGAAACTTTCTACGGCTCGCATCAGCGTCGTCTTGCCGGTTCCTGAAGATCCGACCATCAAAATGTTGCCTACTTGCAAGCCAGCCAGCTTCTTCGAGAGAGCGGTGGCCATTTCGCGCACCGCCTCGTCTTGCCCGATGACCTTCTGCCACAAGAATTCCGCAATCTGAGTCGGTGAATGGCTCGTATAACCCATCTTCCTATTCTATGACTTGCCGGCCGCGCCTGTCTTGTCGAAGACGAACCTGAACCGGCACAGTGTCGAGCCCAGGCACCAGACTTCCCATAGAGAAAGGCCCCCACCCTCTGTTATGGAGGCAACCGCATTCTCCTGAAACAGAGCAACGGGTGGAAAAAACCTTCATAGTAGAATACATTAGACCTCTGATGAATGCGACTGGATCCTACGCTCTATCTGTCTCGAAGATCCGGCCCATGATTCTGATCTTGCTCGTCGTCGAGCTGTTGCTCAGGGTTCCAATCGCCACTGCAGATCAACTCGATAAGGCGCAAGAACTCTTGGATGCGCAGCGCGTCTCGGATGCCATGCAGATTCTAGATCGCGCTATCGATCGGGACCCGAAGAACGCCAGAGCATTCCTGTTGAGAAGCACGGCGAGGTTTCTAGAAGGCAAAACCAGCAAGGGGCGCAAAGATCTCGACCGGGCCTTGAATTTGGACCCCTTGCAGCGCCAGGCCTGGCTCAATCGCGCCGGGCTCGATCTCGCCGAACAGCACTACGACGACGCCTTCGAGGCGCTCCTAAGGGCCCAGAAGCTCGATCCGACCGCCCCTGATAATGAGCTGAATTTGGGTGCCGTGCAGCTCTTTCAAGGTGACATCGAAGCGGCAAGCCAGAGGTTCGCGAGATATCTCGACCAAAACTCCAAATCGGCGGAGGCTGCATACCTGGTCGCTTCCAACTATTCGATTGCTGGATTCTCCGGACTGGCCATCCAGCAGCTGAAACGGTCCATAGCCCTAGACGAGAGGTCCCGAGTGCGGGCTCGAACAGACTTGAACTTCGCCGCGCTCGAGTCCAGTCCACAGTATCTCCAACTTCTCACCAGAGACACCTATGTGCAGCCACCGGGGGCGCACAGAGCTGTGAAAAAGTACCAACTTCCCTTTAATGGAGAGCACGCCAATCTTCTGGAAGCAGTAGTCGATGCCCTCCAGTTCTCCAGCCGACCGTTTGATCACAGAATCGAAGTTACCGACAACTGGGCGCTGCTCTGGAGCGATATCAGAATAAAGTTGGTAAGTACGAGTGACGGCTTCAGCGAGGTGCAGCTCAGCGCACCGCCGAATCGATTTACTCCGAGTGAATGGCAAAGTCGGTCTGAAGAGTTTCTGAGGAAGATCACCGTTCAGATATTCGCTCGTCGCAGAATCTGAAGACCTACGCTGGGGGTCTACCGCGCTAACTCCTAAATACGGATCAGCACCGAGCCCCAGTGGAGTCCGGCGCCGAGGGCCGTAAAAGCCACCAGGGACCCTGCTGCAGCTTTGCCGGCCTGGACCGCTTCATGAAAGCAGATCGGCAAGGTAGCGGAAGTAGTATTGCCGTAGCGACTGATGTTGTTGTGCACCTTTCCCAGGGGTAGATGGAGCGCTTTTCTCGCTGCCTCGTTGATGCGAAGGTTGGCTTGGTGCATGATCAGCAAGTCGAGGTCTTCCAGGCCATACCCGCACTGCTCTAGGAGCTGCCGCGTCACTTCAGGCATCATCTTAACGGCAAGCTTGAAGACCCGGCGGCCGTCCATCTGCGGCACTGTCTTGCCGGAGCGAATCATCTCCTCATCGACCCACGGCCGGTTGAGCGATCCGGCTCCGGGAACGAAAAGGATATCTTTTTGACTACCGTCGCCGCAGACTATGGAACCGAGAATGCCTTTACCATTTTGCTCGAAGGTCGCTTCAAAGATCATCGCTCCGGCGCCATCGCCAAAAAGCACGACCAAATGCCTGAACCGATTGTTCCACTCGAGTTCCTCGGCGCTAAGTCTCTCCTGGGTCAGACCAAGCACCAGGTCCCACGATGCCTTTGAAAAGGGGATCAACGAACTGTGCACATCGGCACCAACGAGCAACACCTTCCGTGCAATACGACTCTTGATCAGTGCGTCGACCATTTGCAGGCCATAGACGAACCCGGCGCATTGCTGCCGAATATCCAGGGCCGGCCGAGGACCGATTCCCAGCTTCTCCTGGAGCAATGTGCCGGAACCTGGAAAATAATGGTCTGGAGTCATGGTCGCCAGGATGATGTAGTCGATCTCTTCTGCTCCAATTCCCGCCGACAGCAGAGCCGCTTTCGCCGCTTGGGCCCCGAGTTCGGCAGATCCCGTCCCGGGTTCGACGTAGTAGCGTGTCACGATCCCGGTACGCTCTTGGATCCAGTCGTCATCGGTCTCCATGACGCTCGCCAGCTGAGAGTTGGTCACTTTTACGGGTGGTATCGCGATCCCGGTGCCGGTGAGCACCGCTCTGGGAGTCGCAACGTCCGATCGGTTCGATTCAGCAGCCATCAACGTAATTTCGGCACATAGAATTCAGTGAGATCACCTCGTTTTTGAAAGCGGTAATAGCGCTCGGGAGTTTGCCCATCGAGCCCTTTCGGTGCATCTCTAGGATAGACCCAAACCTCGATCGGTGACTCCCCGCGGCGGGGCGAAATTTCGAAACCACTTTGGGCCGGACTACCATAAAGCACAAGAATCATGCCGCGATCAGTTCTCCTTCCCAGGCTGGCAGACTCGGAATAGACGATATCTGCCTGGCGTGCTCGTCGCTCGAAAATCGCTCGCGGTGGCGGGGCCGGCCACTCCGTGCCGCGGGCGCGCTCTTCCCAGAATCGTTCGATGAATTCGCCGGCCGCATCGTCTTCCATCAATTCCAAGAACTGCTCTATTTCACCTTCTGAAGCAATGCGGGCTGTGGGACCGACGAGCCACCGCGAGTATTCGGGGCTCAAGAAAATATTGATGAGATCTTCCGGTGAGTACTTTTTGGGCTTCGCCGCTCGCGTCCCGGAAGCGCACAGAAGAACCAGACTCACCAATAGCGGGACTGCTACTGCTCTGCGAAAGCGCGCCATTCTAGGACCGCCGCAATAGATCGAGAAACTCTTCGCGCACCGACCTCTGATGAAAAGCCCCTCGCAGAGCAGAAGTGACGGTCAGAGCTCCTGGCTTCTTGACACCCCTCATCTCGACACACAAATGGTGCGCGTCAATCACTATCATCGCTCCTAACGGTTGGAGAATCTCCTCGAGATAGCCCACGACCTGTTCGGTGAGCCTTTCCTGCAGCTGTGGACGCTTCGCGTAGAACTCTAGAATTCTTGCAAACTTGGAGAGACCCAGAATTCTGTCCTGGGGAATATACGCGATGTGGGCATGACCGTAGAATGGAACCAGGTGGTGCGAACACATCGAGTAGAAAGGGATGTCGCGCTCCATGACCATGTGGGAATAGCCCTCGTCATTCGGAAAAGTCGTGACCCGCGGCTCGGATCCTTCCTGCAGTCCGTGGAACATCTCGATATACATTTTCGCTACTCGGCGGTCGGTATCAATCAGATTGGGGTCACTGAGGTCGAAGTCGAGTGCCTTCAAGATTCCCCGCACATGTCGGGCGATTGTCGGAATACGAGCGGCCATCTTTGCTCCCCACTCTTCCGTATCGGAGTCGACGGTGAGATCGACTCTCGGCGCCTCTGTTTGCTCTGTCATTTCATATTTCCTCTCTGCGAGTACCGTTCCAGCAATCGGTGGATCTTATCTTATTCGTCGGTCCACCTCCCCCGGCTGAATCGATTCATCGCGACACAGCGTCTCGGCAATGACCTATAATCTCCAGGCAGGAGGAGTTGATGAGAAAGATATCGATCGAATATTGTGTAGTCTGAAACTACCGGCCTCGAGCCGACGGTCTGTCGGCCGACATCGAAGCGCAATTTGGGATCAAGTCTACCCTGATCACTGGGCGCGATGGGGTATTCGAAGTCAAGCTGGATGGCGACTTGCTCTATTCCAAGAAAGAGAGCGGCCGCTTCCCCAATCCTGGAGAAGTCGAGAACCTTCTAAAGGAAAGGCTCGACTCGTCCAACTAGGAAACCGTTCTGAGCTGCACTACGGTTTCTAGGTGCCCGGTCTGGGGAAACATGTCCAGGAAGACAATACTCTCCAGAGCGTAGACTCCGGCAAGCTCTTTGAGATCTCTGGCAAGAGTCGCCGCATCACATGCAACGTACGTCAGTCGGGTCGCTGGTCGCGAAATGAGCGCCTTGCGTACGATACGGGCCAAGCCCCCGCGAGGTGGATCGACCAGA
>JAZFTL010000284.1:0-2690 GCA_036446675.1 Thermoanaerobaculia bacterium | reverse complement strand
GTCGTGGCCAGGGTTACCAAGTGCCTTGCCCGCTGTAACTTGAGTAAAGTTTCTAGGTTTGAGAGGATCTGGCACATTCTCTGCCACCATAAGGGTCGGAGGCAGCAAGAGATTCTCGTAAAGAGGTAAAAACAGATGATCCGGACCAACATACCCCTGAGGCACGTGGCCACCGCCGTAGTCCTCGCTTTCCTGGTAGGGGTGTTTTTCCTGTCCCCGAGCGTCACCGCCGGCGAACTTCCGAAAAATGATGACACCGGTTTTTTCGTTGGTTTTGACAACAACGCTGGGACGGATGGGAAGAGCGGCCAGAGTGGTAGCGGCGAAGACGATGGTGATGCCGATCCCGACTGGTGGCAGACCACCAGCTGGAATCAGGCTCGGATGACCAAGAACGATGCGACCCGCGTCGAGGTTCCTCGGACCCTGGTGGTCCCGTCGATTCCGGCGATCGGACCTTACGCGCAGCTGGTCAACTGGTTGCTTGGCCACATCGGCAATACCTACATCAGCTTGTGGCGATGACCCGCAGCTAAGCGGGATCCCACGGAGGGTTGGAGTCATGGTAGAGCCCGGGAGAGGGGCTGCCTCGCGGCAAACAGAAGCTCAGGTTTCGTCGACCCGGAGTGAGCTGTTCAGCGTGGCAGATCTCGAGCAGGCAGCGGCCAACCACCAGTCTGCCATCAAGACATACCGCCGGATTCTGGACGGCGAGATCACCGTGGCCGAGAAGGCCCGGGCCTTGATGGGGATCGGTACCTGCCTGGAGCGACTCGGACGCTGGAAAGAGACTCTCAATATTCTCGTCGACGCGTCCGTTGCCGCCCGCGAGGCAGGGAACGATCTGGTGCTGGCTCGGGTTCTGGTCATGCTCGGAGACATTCGCCTGGGCCTGGGCGAGACCGAGGCCGCGCTCGACTGCGCCAGGGAATCCCTGGAGCGCGTCGAGGCGCTCGAGGATGTGGATCCCAAGGAGAAGGCTCTGGTCCACGGCCTGGCTCTGAGCTTCCTGGGCAAGACCCTCAATTTCCGGGGCGACCTCGAGGAGAGCGCCACCTACATCGCACGCGCGCTGGGTGCGTTCAAGGTTGCCGGCGACATTCGCCGCCTCGGCTACGCCTACAACAACCTCGGCCTCATTCACAAACAGCGGTGCGACTGGTCCCGGGCGCTCGAGTACCTCCAGGTGGCATCCAGCCTTCAGGCCATCGAAGGCGAGTACCCGGAGCGACGGGCGGGGATGCACAACCTCGGTCTGGTTCACTACCACATGGGTAACTGGGCCCGGGCCCGGGAATGCTTTGACGGCGCGCTTTCGATCTCGCGCGACGTCAGCGATCCGTTGGGGATCATTCGAGGTCTCCTCGCCACGGCGGGGGTCGACCTGGTTCAGCGGCGCTGGGATGCTGCCCTCGAATCTCTCGAGCAGTCCTTGGAGCTCTGCTCCGAGGAACTCTACCCGCAGGAAATCGCGCTCACCTATCGCTCTCTCGGACAGCTCCACCAGGCACGGGAAGAATTTCCCCGGGCGCGGCGGTGCTTCGAGGTAGCGTGGCGCAAGGCGGTCGAGGTCTCCGAGGAAGGGGATCTCGCTCGTGAACTTCTTCGCCTCCGGGCTGAACTCGCCCTCGAGGAAGGGCAGCTGGCCGATGCCGCCAACCTCGCCGAGCGGGCAGTCGATCTTTCCACCCGCACCGAGGACCGCCGCGAGATGGCACTGGCTCATCTCTCCCTGGCCCGGGTTCAGTTCGCGCAGGGTGATGAGCGGGCCTTCGAGTCGGTACTCGAGGCGGAGGACATGCTTCGTAGGCTCGAGAGTCCCCTTCCCCTGGTCCAGGCGCTGGTCGAGGAAGCACGGATGCGACTCGAGTCCAAGCGCGACCTGGATCGCGCCGAAGCAGCGTATCAAGCTGCACTGGAGCTACTGGGAGATCTCAGCCTTCCCGAGATGTTCGTCGAGACCCTGATCGGGTTGACCCGTGTGGCCACCGCCCGGGGCGAGCTCAACCGGGCGGGCGACTACCTGGAAGAGGCCCGACGCCAGGCTTCCGGCCTCGAGGATCCCGGAACGGCAAGCCTGCTCGCCGAGGCCCAGAAGGATTTCGAGGAGCGCCTCGTACAGACTTCGGTCAACAACCTGGGCGCATTCCGCACCGCGGGCCGTATCGAGGAGATCGTCGAGTCCCGTCGCCCCTACGCCGCCAAGCTGAGCGACGTTCTCGAGATCCTTGCCCAGGGAGTGGAAGCCGACGGCGCGGCGCTGATCTTTGCCCGTGAGGACCACCCGTCCGCCACCTTCCGGATCGGCACTGCTTCGACCCAGAAGCTCGCCCGTGCCCTCCGCAAGGCCCATCCCGAGCAGCCCCAGATCGTCCTCGACACTTCGACCGCAGTCAGCGAGCCCTGGGCCGAAGTCGTCGGGTCGCGCAAGGCCAGTTCGTTGCTGCTGATCCCGATCTATGGAAACGGGAGCGCGGCCTATCTCTATCTGGATCGTCTCGAGGAAGGGCGGGGTTCGGCCTTTGGCCCCAGCCACCTGAATCTTTGCCTCGCCCTCGCCCCTCAGCTCGAATCCTTGATTGATCGCGTTTCCCTGGAGACGCTTTCGCAAACGGATGAGGACTCGCTCAAACGACGGACGTTCCTCGCCGATGTGGTGACCCAGAATCCGGAGATGATCGAGATCCTGA
>JAZFTL010000283.1:0-4945 GCA_036446675.1 Thermoanaerobaculia bacterium | reverse complement strand
GGCGCCTGGCCGGAGAATTCCGTAAAGATAATCACCTGAACGTCGGAGAGATCCGGAATCGCGTCGATCCGCGTCTCCTTGACCGCCCACACCCCCGCTAGGATGGCAAGGACGAGACCAACCGTCACCAGGAGCTGGTTCTCGAGGGACCATTTAATGATCCTATTGAGCATGGCCACCCTCCCCAGCACCGGTCGGGTCTGATGCCGCCTGACGCTGGGCGATCATCTTTTGCACGGCTTCCTGCAGGTTGGCCTCGGAGTCGATCAGGAACTGGGCGGAGGTGATGATCCGATCACCCTCTTCGAGGCCGCTCAGAACCTCGACGTACTCCCCCCCCTGATGGCCGAGAATTACCGATTGTGGAGCGAATCGGCCCCCTCCCAGGTCCACCACGACGACGTTGCGCAACCCCGTGCGGAGAACCGCCAGCGACGGCACGGTGAGCGCTTTGCGTGCCGCGATGGGTTGAAAGACGACCGTCGCGAACATCCCAGCGCGCAAGCGCCGATTTCGATTGGAAACCTCGAGCTTGACCCGCAGGGTGCGGGTCTTCTCCGAGAACTCCGGCTCGAGGAAACGGACTCTGCCGCGGAAGGTCTCGCCGGGGAAATAGGTGAATGAAATGTCGGCCGGCGTTCCTTCGCGTATCCAGGCCACCTGATCCTCGAAGACTTCAACCGAAAGCCAGAGCGACGAAAGGTCGACGATATGGTAGGTGTCCATTCCCGGCCTGACGGCCATCCCCTCGAGACCGGCCATACGCTTCATGACCAGGCCGCTCGACGGCGCCACGACCTTGAGGGTGCGAAAGATCTCGCTGGTCTCCTCGAGTCGCGCAATCTGCTCCGGTGCAATATCCCAGTACGAAAGGCGGGTCCGTGCCGCCTCGACCAAGGATTCGGCCCGGCGACGGGCGCCGTCGGCAGAGCCTCCGAGCCTCTTGGCATATTGGATCGCCGATAGTAGCTCATGCTCGGTCTGTACCAGTTCCGGAGCATAGATCTCGAAGAGCGGCTGGCCCTTCTTCACGGGTTCACCGACGTAGTTGACGTAGACCTTTTCTACCCAACCGGTGTACTTCGTAGTCACCGTCACCATGCGCTCCTGATCGTATTCGAGGTACCCGACGGTTCGAATCTGATGGCTGAGATCGCGCCGCTCGACAACGGCGCTCTGCACGTTCATGTTCTGGACCACCGCAGGGTCGATCGAAACGATCGTGCCCACCCCCATCGCCGGTTCGGCCGCATCGGCGTAGACCGGGATGTAGTCCATCCCCATCCCGTCCTGCGCCGCCACCGGTGAAGTGATTGTCGGGTCCATCGGACTGCGGTAGAAGAGGATTTCGCGCTCCCCAGCCGATGCCGATCCGGCAGCTCCGGCTTCGTCGGCGTAGACCGGTAGGTAGTCCATACCCATTTCATCCTGGGTCGGCACCGGCGAGGTAATCGTCGGATCCATCGGGTTCCGGTAGAAGAGGATCTCGCGCTCCCCAGTTTCTGCCGCCGCCATCGCTCCAACGCGATAACCGAGGCGAGCTTGCAGCCAGGTATCGACCGGGTGGAGCTTCAGTGGATCAAAGAAAAGAACGAAGAAGAGCAGGAAGCTGCCCCC
The DNA here is from genome assembly GCA_036446675.1 of Thermoanaerobaculia bacterium. Lineage (GTDB taxonomy): Bacteria > Acidobacteriota > Thermoanaerobaculia > Multivoradales > JAHEKO01 > JAZFTL01. Next base: position 3,328 of record JAZFTL010000283.1, on the reverse strand, counting down.
TACCCATAGTAGCGGTCGGAACCAGCGCCCACCATTTGCCATCGCCTGTTTACTATCGTTTGTCATGACTCAGATCGCTCCGTCGTCGAGGTTGTCAGTACTGACGCGCCGAGCGCGCCGTCAAGTTTCGCTAGGCCGACCAGATAGTCGGTCTTCGCACGAGCCACCGCGGTGTGGGCTTCGAAGAGAATGTGCTCCGCATCGAGGAGATCGAGAGCGTTCAAAGTGCCGGCGACATACCCGGCCTGCGCCGACTCGAGAGCCTCCTCGGCCTGAACAACCAGGACATCCTCGACCAACCGCAACCGGCGCCAACTGAGAGGCACCCTCTGTGACAAGTCACCGATTGTCGCTTCGATTGCCGCGACCAGGTCTCGTTTGGCTTCTGTCGCAGCGGTCTCGAGTTCAACGGCCTGTTCCAGCCCCGCCGCCAGTTTCTGGCGCCGGATGGGTAGGGTGACCGCTCCTTGAATTCCGAGGATGTCGTCGCCGTTGCCTTCCGGCGGCTGGACGCGACCCGGCGTGTCATTACGCGGGTCGACGAAAGTGTAGGTCACTCCGACTTTGAAGTCCGGCCGGTAACTCTTCCGGGCCAGTTGGATCAGGGTTTCGCTACGAGAGATCCTCGCGTCCGCCGCAGCGACTTCAGGCCGCGAAGTAAGAGCCGTCTCGAGCAGCGTACCCGGATCCAGGTAAATTTCCGCTATTTCCTGCAAGAGGTCTCGCGGCTCCCCCGGCACTGGAGTCCGCGCCGCCCGGTCTCGCAAGGCATTGAGCTGCGCGACAAGCGATACTCGGCGCGTCTCGATTCCCAGCAGTTCGTTCTCGACGCGGGTGATCTCAGCTTGGAGCTTGACGACGCCCTGCCCCGTACCGACTCCGGTCGAGTATCGGACCCGCGCGATCTCCTCGTGCTGCAACAGGTGGATGCGGAACTCGTCTGTAATCTCCTTGTACCGATCGAGGAAAGAGAGTTCGTAGTACAGGCGCCGAGTTTCCGTGACCAGCATCAAGCGTTTGGCCTCCACCTCCGCCTCGAGCGCCGCGGCGGCGAGTAGAGCGGCCCGCTCCTTGAGCGCTAGCTTTCCGAACCAAGGCAATCCTTGGAAGATGCCCGCTGAGAAACGCTGCGGCCCGGTGCGGGTCTCCGGCGTCTCCAGGAACGCGGTCAGGCTGGCGACGGGATCCGGCAGCGCCTTGACTTGTGGTGCCTGTTGTAGCGCCGCTCGGGCTCGGGCCGCCGCGGCAGCGACGCCGGGATTCCGTTCCAGACCCTCATTTATAAGTTGCCTCAGATCGGAATCTTCGATACTTCCTTGGATCCGCTCGGAAGCGAGTGCACTGGACACTGCCATCGAGTCCGGCCGATGATCGGCTGGTTCCTGAGGCATCGCTTGCCCCGCCGGCCAAGCGATCAAAACCGCAATCACCGCGAAATACTGTTTTCCGAAAAGCATGAAATTCCTCCGTAGAAATCCTGTGAACGCCCAGACCGTCCCCTCGCGGGACGATCAGACACACTTTCTTCAGAGAAGAATCAGAGAAGGAACGAGGAAAAAAGAGTATAGCGCTCGAGATCGGGCTTCCCGAATGCATCCACCGACGCGAAGTGCAGAGGCGATGTCGCGGGCGGCACCACTGCCCGGAGATCCGTGGCATCGAGAGCCGTGAGCAGCCTGTCGCTTTCGAACGACGACGCCTGGAGAGAATCAGGGGCCGAGCGAACGTCACAACAGCCTTCCGTCATCTGACCGCTGTCGTGACACATCGCAGGGTCCACCGATTCCGCCATCTCAGCCGTCTCAGCCGTGGAGCACTGCGACGCCATCCCAACAAGTTCACCGCAGGCAAACGCGACAGGCGCTGCGAACAGCAGTGCACCAACGCAGAGGGCGATGTAGCAGTTCAAGCGTTTCATGGACGTGGATGATGCACAGAATTGGACTTCATGTCAAGCACTGGGTCGAAGTTTACCATCTCTGCCGGTCATCATAGTTACGCTAGGATCCTGTGAGTAGTTTCAAACTGCGGATCAAAAGACTTTTCCCGTCCAATCGACGAGATCGATGATCGCACCGTGGGGATCATGCTCTCTTGAAGCCGCCTGTGGAACGACTCATCGGGTGGTCTGGAGGGAGAATCATCCCGCGCGAACCGATAGGATAACAGGCAGCGATCGGCACTGGGGGAGCCCCGCCGAACCCTTGCCTTTGACCGTACTACCGACTGGCGATCAACAGAAAACCACCAACGGCGAGCAGTAAGTGATTGGATAGAGCACCTTCTGAGCCCTAATTCCGCTGATGACGATCTCGATTGGCAGGAAAACAGCTCTGAGCTTGTAATCGCATTCAAGGGTGGCGATTTGCCCTACCCATCAAGGCGTTGTCGCTACCGACTCTGGGAGCTACTTTCGGCATAATAGTCGCTGCACTCGACCCCATGGCCTCGATCCAGGCGATTGACAATCCAGAGTTGGAAGCCATTGCTAGCCGAGTGCAAGCGAAACGGAGAACGGTGACTCAGAAAACTTCGGAGGAATGGTGAGAAGGCGTGGGTAGAGTCAAGCACTCTATCCGCAATTATGTCTCCGGAATCGGCATTGCTTCAGAGGATCCCTAGGCAGCTCGTATTCTCGGCTTCATCGGCTTCGCCGCGGCGCTTTTCTTTATCACTCTTGCGCTACCCGGCTTCTTTGCTGGCTATGGACTACTCAAGCGCACAAACTGGAGACGCATCCTGGCAATCGTGGTTGGTGTGCTCAACCTCTTCAATATCCCGATCGGTACGGCGCTCGGGATCTACACCTTATGGGTGCTGACTCTGGATGACGCCACTGAGTATTTCAAAGGGGAGCCCGCGGGTTAGAGACAGCTGGGGTGGGACCCGCTCCAGCAAGAGAACTCGGTTGAGACACTCCTCCTTGATGGATCGCACGAACCGTTCCGCGTAGGCCTTCAGGTTCGGGCTTCTCGACGGCAACTGCGCCGATCGCGCGCCGTTCGCTAACCTGCTCAGATGCCTTGGGTGGCAGCGATAATCGTGAACACAAGGCCCATGCCCAGCCCAAAACAGGCATGGGCAAAGGCCGGGGCGATGAGTGGCTTCGTACCTTTCGGCGCTCTAACCCCAAAGAAGCCCCAACCAAACGCAGGAAAATTAGTGAGCCATGGCAGAAGTGTGGTTGTCAGCCCCCACAAGAGGCCGGGAATCAGGTGATTCACTGGCATAGCCACACTGAAGGCGAGATAGAAGAGAGGATAAGTCAATCCCACACTAGCGCCTATTAGGTAATGAAAGATCCAGCCGGTGGATACTTCATATTTTA
>JAZFTL010000282.1:0-5285 GCA_036446675.1 Thermoanaerobaculia bacterium | reverse complement strand
ACGGGGTCTCCGGCTGCCACGAGGTCTCCGACTTCGACCAGATTGCCAAATTGTTCTAAATGGATGTATTCGCTGGCAATGCCATCAGTGTGTTCGATTTGCAGTCAGTTGGAGGCAGTAAGGCCACGGCTTCCAGCGGGTTGGCTAACTCGCATCGCCATGACGATTCCGTCACGAGCAGCTGTCACCACAGAGCCGAACGGCATTTCTAGATCGTACGAATAGAGCAGAGTTCTTTGGTGACTCTGCTGGGTGCAGTTGCCTTGGGAAACACGATGCGCTCTGCCGACCGGATAAGGCAAGACGTAGTCCGAGGTCTCCCAGTCGGGATACCCCCCGCAGACTTGAGGGAGTGGCCTCGTCGGACCACCGCTGTCGCAGTTTGCGAGTGACAACCCCAAGAGAGCGATGACAATAGGGCCGATTCTGGTCATTGAGACGAGTACGATTGCCGAGTAGCTGAATCCATTCAAATGCTCAGCTCTCTAGCAATCGTACCAGGGTAAGTGCTCCGCTGATGGTGCGCCAAACAGCGATGACAGTCAGGAGTCCCTATATTGGGCTACTTCAACGTCTTTGGCGAAGAATTGCGCCTGGATTCAGTAAAGTAACGATGCGCTGGCGCAAAGCTCTAGCCCTGAAGAGAAGTCTTGTTCGAGTAGTAGTCCTGTGCCTAGTTCTATCCAGTTTGGCTGCGGTCTTCACGCCGCTCGCCGCCTGAGGAGTAGTGGGCGGGATAGATCACAATCCCGCCTGGGAATCGAAACCGACTTGGCGTGGTGCGCGGCCATGGTTCTTGACGTGTCGCCCGATCATGGGCACTGCCAAGGTAGGATCAGCTGGGTTGCCTTGGAGGATCTGACCGTCGCACACCAACGAGGAAGTACCGGCTGTAAGGCAGACCTTGTGACCGTAGAGTGTGTCGCGCCTGTCTTTGCGGATGATGTCGGTATGGTCCTAGAAGATGGAAATGATCTTGTGATCGGCAGGGACAGACTCTCCCCCGAGGATACGTCGTCGCGTCTGATCGATGACCTGATGACTCAGATCGAGATATCGTTCGAGCTGTTGGGTGAGCCGCTGAGCCTTCAGTTCCGCCGACCGTGCCGGTACCTCGCAGGCGACTTGCGCGCTCGAGCGTAGGTGCTCAGCGACCCGGATCAGATCTCGGTAGGGGCGTTTTCGCTGGCGCTTGGTGCAGGCCGCTGTTGACCTCTCGGGGTCTCTTCTTGGCACGGTGCGACTAGCGAGCGATCTCATCATGACGCCGCTCGTGATCAACAGTGGTACTGGCGCTGTTCCGGTTTGGGGACTGATGGGTGCGCGGAGAGTATCTGTTTAGGTAACGGGTACGACCCATTCATAGGCTAGGACGCCAGCTCAGAGCCTAGAACGCCAACTCATCAGTCAAGGCACCAACAACTCCTGTAAGGCTCACATCACTGCTCCGTACCTAGCAGTTCTTCTGCATCCCTCCCGCCCCGAAAGAGTGTCGGACTGGATCCGCCCGTCATCCTTGTCATCCCTAAGGCGCCGTTGGCGCCGCAGCGGAGGGCTCTTGAGCGGGGGCAGCTGCACCTTGCCACCCTTGCGTTCCGTCGACGCCAAGCGGATGCTCCACAGGCTGAAAGTAACGCCCTATCGATCAACAAGACTGAGAAGTCGACGTCGAAGCAGCTCGAGCGCCCACTGACTGGCGAGCCACCTCACCTGCTTGCGGTCGCCTGGAAGCTGAAACTTACGGCAAAGGCACTCTCCAGCTGCGGGACCAGCGACGGCCACGTAGACTGTCCCGACGGGTTTGAGCTTGGAGCCACCTCCTGGACCGGCCACACCGGTGACCGACACTCCGAAGTCGACATTCGACAGCCTTCGCGCACCCTCTGCCATAGCTCGTGCAACCTCCTCGCTCACCGCGCCATTGCTGTCGAGAACTGCAGGGGGCACCTTCAGTAGAGCCGTTTTGAGGTCATTGCTATAGGTCACTGCCGCGCCCACGAAGTACTCACTACTACCCGGAATCGCCGTCAGCCTTTCTGCTAGGAGTCCACCGGTACATGACTCCGCAACGATCAGATTCGTCCCGGTCCGTCGGAGCATCTCCCCCACTGTTTTTTCTAAGGAGGCCCCCTCACCTTTACCGTAAACCGCCCGGCTCAAGAGCTCTTCGACCCGTGATTCGACAGAGTCGAGCCGCTGCCGAATCTCGTCGGCAGACCCTCGAGCCGTCAGTTGAATCTGCACATCTCCGGGCGCGGCCAAGAGGGTGATGCCGGCACGCCCAAACTCGCGATAGACCGGTGCGAGCTTCTCTTCGACAGTCGACTCCGCCAGACAGGAGACTCTGATCACTCGGCTCTCGAGCGACTCGCCTTTCGAGTGCGCATGAAGCCAGGTCACCAGGGCACTGTCGACCATTCTCCTCAATTCTTTGGGGACTCCGGGGAATAGAAACAGTGTACAGTCATCGGACTCCAGTCGCATCCCCGGAGCAGTCCCCTGCGGATTTTCGAGAACCCTAGCGCCGTCGATGACCTCAGCCTGCCTTCTGTTCACCGCGGGCATACTCAGCCCGAACTCTTCGAACTTCCGCTGAATGTCGGCGACAATCGACTCGTCCATCGCCAAACCTCGACCCAAAGCCTGCGCCACAGCGTAGCGCGTTACATCGTCCGAAGTTGGGCCCAAGCCCCCGGTAATCAGCAAGAGATCGACTCGATCGACCCAGTTCGCCACTGCAGATACAATGTTCTCGATGCTGTCGCCGACCACACCCTTACTGATCAGCTCCACGCCGAACTTCTCGAGGGCCCCGGTGAGTATCAACGAGTTAGTGTCTAGGCGATCCGTCCTGAGGAGTTCCGAGCCAACTGCAAGTATCGAGGCCTTCATCGGCCCGATGATAGGAGCCTTTGACCCGAGCCGGCAAGTGTTAACGATTCGCCCCTGCACCTATACTGGAAGAAATGTTTGACAGCGTGGTGAGCGCTTCATAGGATAATTCTCGCCATGCAGCATCTTCGAGTAGGGTTCGCGATCTGGTGTCTTCTCAATCCCTGTCTGCTGTTCGCCAACCCGCGAGAGATGGAGGTCGTGCAACCGGTCGAGAACCCCTCCGGCATTGTCTTGGTGAGTGACGGATTCGGCTCTCAAGTCATCACACCGGGTGGACAAGCGCAGGCAGTCCGCCTTGGCGACGGTGAAGTCCTCACGGACTTCGTCGAGGTGGCGACCGGCTGGGTCGGAGCCGGTTTCGTGAACGACGGTGAGCGCAGCAGGCTCGTTTTCTACTCTGATGGTGCCGGTGGTGTCGAGGGTCTCCCGGCACCCAACCCGCAGTCCGAATCGAAACTTGGCAGTTTCCACCCGACTCTGCTGGTCAGAAATCAAGGGTTCGAAGGCGTCGCCTGGCTCGAAGGCGACGACCTGACTTCGCTGGCGGTACGCGCCGCACTGTGGAGCGGACTCGAATGGGGCGACCCCGAAAAGGTGGCCGCGCCGGGACCGGGGAGTCAGACCGGACTCACTGGAGCCATTCTGCAAGACGGCTCGTGGTTGCTGGCGTGGTCGCGTTACGACGGCATAGACGACGAGATCTACTGGAGCCTTCGTCAGGGCGAGGCCTGGACCGAGCCTGAGCGGGTCGATTCCGGCAACGAAGTGCCCGATGTCGCTCCACATATGGTTGCAACCAAAAACGGTGCGCTACTCGCCTGGAACCGTTACGACGGCAACGAGTACCGGGTCGTCGTTGCCAAGTTCCTCGGCGATAGCTGGCAGACCCCGCACTACGCCGCTCCTCCCGGGAGCCTGGCACCGCGCTTTAATAGGCGGAAAGATACGATTTTCCTCACCTACCGCGAAGCATGGCCGCGCGCCTGGTCGATCCTCGAGATGACCGAGCAGGGTCGAACCCTACGCCGGGCGCGAGTCAACCAGGCCACGAAGGTTCGACCGATCGTGAGCGGGCAGTCACGCGTTGGGATCCGCTTGGAGTGGCTCGACTCGGGCCCGCCTCGTTCCGTGGTGTGGGAGAACGTGCCCTGACTCGAAGAGGTTTGATCGCTGCTGGGCGCCGGCGGCTGAGACGGGCTTAGAAACTGAAGGAGTTACCTGTCTGAGAGAAGCCTCCAGAGGTGTGCTGCTGCGCTTCGCGAGCGAAGGGCGACTGGGGATGTTGTTCAACAAGCCGTGCAAACACCTCTTCTGCCTCAGTCGACTTTCCCACCGACTCAAGGGTCAGCCCCAATTGATAGAGCAGAGCGTCCTCGGGCAGGGCAGCCTTGGCCTGCGTGAGCAGGGCGCGAAGTTCTGCCTCTACAGACTCGCCCCGGCCTTGCTCGCGCCCTAAGGCGAATAGGTTGGCTTGCACCTGAGCCGCCAGCATATGACCCGCATTGCCACTGAGATACTCTTCCCAGTTTGTTCGGGCCTCGTCGAGATTGCCGGTTCGCACCGCGATATCAGCCAGGTAGATCAATGCTACATCAGCCGCATTAGAATTTCCGAACTCACTGCGCAGACTCTCCAGAGACTCCTTTGCCGCCTCCAAGGTCGTCTTCGTCTCACCTGGGGACATGGTCTCTTCTCCAAACGACCACCCCAACTCCCCATCTCTCACGGAACTGTACGATTCGATCGCCTCGGCGAGAAGGGCCTGCGCCTTGGCCTGACGCACATTGCCGAAGTGCGCGATCGCAGCTCCCGCTGCAATTAGAATAACCACCCCGCTGAGGATCCCGATGAGAAGACCTCGGTGACCCAGAATATAGTCGAAGATCCGCGCCATCGACTCTCGAACTTCGTCGCGCTTGACTTCTTTGCGTGTTAGTCGTTGACTCATTGGTGTCGCCTACTCTCTATTTCTCAGTCGTTATCGGTATCCTGAATCCCAGTGTGTATCCGACTCGTCCGCGATCGGGATTCATGGCGCGGCTGGGAGGATTCGAACCCCCGACCATGAGCTTAGGACGCTCCCGCTCTGTCCAGCTGAGCTACAGCCGCTTATCGGCGGATTATACGTTCAACTCGCACAAACTCGCTAGATTCTTGGTTGGAAGACAACAGAAATACTCATCTCTAGTAATGAATTAGAGACTCGACTTCATAGCCTTTGAGTTTGCTGCGTGGATCTAGGAAAGTCAGTTCCAAGAGAAAACCAAGACCTACCACATCCCCTCCGACCGCTTCTACAAGCTGCGTCGTTGCCCGCGCAGTACCCCCAGTCGCAACCAAGTCGTCGACGATGAGAATGCGCTCGCCTTCCTCGATAGCGTCTTCGTGGA
>JAZFTL010000281.1:0-3709 GCA_036446675.1 Thermoanaerobaculia bacterium | reverse complement strand
CTACGAGTTGGAGGTCGGAATCGCCAAATCAATGGCGCCGAAAAAGCGCCGCCGGCAGCTCGACGTTTTGCTGGACTCCGCCGTTCTATTGCCCTTCGGTGCCGAGGAGGCGAGAACCGGTGGTCGAATTCGGGCACAGCTCGAACGAGCCGGTACGCCGATCGGGCCGCTGGACACCCTAATTGCAGCCACCGCGCTCCGACACAATGCGACCCTGGTCACTCGCAACCTCGACGAGTTTCGGCGCGTCGAAGGCCTTGCTGTGATCGATTGGTACTAGGGCGTGGCACAGCACGCGCGGCTCGACGCGGAATTCTTTCCGTCCCGGTACCCGACAGGTAACGTCATGCCCTCTTCTTGCTCTGCCGCGAATGTTCTACTATTAGCTGATACCTAGAAAGGTTCTAGGTAGTGTGGATACAGCGAAGAATGGGCCCGGACCATGAGCGATCACGCTGGAGACAAATCACCCGACACTAACGAGGAGTCGGCCTCCGCTGGCGGGCTGACTTCCGGATCGACCGACTTCAACGCCGCCATGATACATCTGTATCGGGGTGAGGTGTCTCGTTCCAATACTTGGCGGATGCGGCTCGATGCCACCACCAACTGGGCAGTTGTTACCACTGGCGCCGCCCTGACTTTCGCTTTTGGCACCACAGAGAGCTCGGCCGTGGTGATTCCAATCGTCTCTCTGTTAACTCTCCTTTTCCTTTTTATCGAGGCACGCAGAAATCGCTATTATGAATTGTGGACTCATCGGGTCAGGTTGCTCGAGAATAATTTCTTTGCGGACTTTCTCTCACCGTTGAGCGGGTCTGATGACCAGAGTGCTTGGGCGGATGAACTTACCGAGAGTCTGCGGCGGCCTGCCTTTCCGATCACTCTGCTGGAGGCTCTGGGTAGGCGCTATCGCCGCAACTACGCTCCGCTCTTCTTGATTCTGGCCTTTAGTTGGCTCGCGAAGGTCTACATCCATCCGATCGAGGCGACAGGTTGGGGTGAGTTTTTGGAGCGCGCGGCGATCGGTCCGTTTAGCGGGTGGTTTGTATTGACCATGGGTTGCTTTTTCAATGGTGGGCTGATTGCGCTGGGCATCTTCACTGTGGGTCTGCGGAGGTCGGACACCGAAGTTCTCGGCAAGCTTCCCAGGGGTTACATGCGATTCGCAGCTCGTCTGCGCGCCGCCACGCGGGAGGCCCTAGACATCGATCTAGCATCCTTCAAGCCGCACCTGGGGGTCGGTCGCAAGCATCTTGCCCTGATCATCTCGGATCAGGTCCAAGCGGTCAGCCAACCCCTGCTCAAAGAGCTTGCCCGAGGTGTCACTCTGCTCAAAGGAACCGGTATGTATAGCGGCAAGGAGCACGGCGTGCTGATGTGTGTGTTACATCGAGCCCAGATGGAGAGTCTGCGCTCGATTGTCCACAAACACGACCCCAAGGCCTTCATCGTGTTTCTGCGCGCCCAGGACGTGCGCGGAGAGGGCTTTCGACCCATCAACTACTAGGGCAATAGCGCGATGGTCGTCTCCGATCCAATACCAACCCTTGACCAGATCAAGGAGACCAAGCAGATTCTGGGTGACTTAGTCGCCGAGACTCCTGTCTGGCCCTGGACTGGGGATGTCGCTTCGAGTTTGGTAGGAGAGAGCGGCCGGCTTTTTCTCAAACTGGAACTGTTTCAGGTGACCGGAACGTTCAAGCCGCGCGGTGCGCTCAGCAACATGCTGGCGCTCGGACCCGAAGACCTCGAACGCGGAGTGACCGCGGTGAGCGCCGGCAATCATGCAATTGCGGTGAGTTATGCAGCCAAAGTTCTCGGCACGAATGCGAAAGTGGTCATGCCGCGCAACGCCAATCGGCTGAGAATTGAGAAGTGTAAAAAGTACGGTGCTGAGATCGTATTTGTCGACGACGTTCATAGTGCTTTCGAAACAGTGGGCCGGATCGAGCGGGCGGAGCGGCGGTCGTTCATTCATCCCTATGAGGGTCTGAGAACCGTCCTAGGGACAGCCACGGTGGGCTTGGAGCTCATGTCGCAAGTCGCCGCACTTGAGAGCTCGCTCGATGCAGTGATCGTGCCCATCGGCGGCGGTGGTCTCTGCGCCGGAATCGCTACAGCGGTAAAACTGATGCAGCCGGAGTGTACGGTTTATGGAGTGGAGCCCGAGGGCGCCGACTCGATGCACCGTTCATTTGCCTCCGGGCGCCCTGAAGCGCTGGACAAACTCGATACCATCGCTGACAGCTTGGCTGCGCCGCATGTGGAGCCTTACTCCTTCTCGCTGTGCCGGCGTTTTGTCGACGAACTCGTCTTGATCGACGACGCCGGCATGAAGCGGGCGATGGGTTTGCTTTTTGAGGAGATGAAGCTCGCGACCGAGCCGGCTGGAGCAGCGGCTACTGCGGCCCTCATCGGTCCTTTGCGCGAGCGGCTGGCCGGCAAGAGAGTTGGAGTTGTAGTTTGCGGCAGCAACATCGACCTCGCCACCTTTACGGAACTTATCCAGTCTTCCGATTGAAATCTTGCTCTTCCACGAGGGTTTCGAGGCGTAGAGAACATTGCTCTTCGTCGATTGGTTGCGCCGGAGACTACCTAGGAGGCTATTTTCAGCGTCAGGATAGTGCAATCGTCTGATGGCCCCGCCGGTCCCGCGTGCTTGGCTGCCGCTTCTTGGAGGCCTCCGGCGATCTCTGGAGCTGTCTTGTCGGCAAGGCGCGCAAGCGTTGTCTTGATTCTCTGCCGGCCGAACTCCTCGTCTTGCGGGCTGACGCTCTCTTCGATGCCGTCTGAACAAATGACGACGGTGTCGCCCACTTTCAGCTGCAGGCGAACTTCTTCGTAGCCGCGGTCGGCAAAAATCCCCAGAGGCATCCCGACAGCCGGCACCTCTTCAACTTTTCCTTGACGCACTAGGTAGGGCCGTGGAAGCCCTGAGTTAGACAGTATTAGAGTCCGGTCCAGGTTATTGAAGACAGCGGTAGTCAGAGCAAGAAAGCGATTGCCGATATGCAGGTGCCACAGATTTCGATTCATGTCCTCGAGGATCAGTCGGGGCTCCAGGGCGTCTTGGGCGTAGGTCTCGCGTAGCATACCCAGCGCCAGGGAGCCGTAGAGAGCTGCCGACGTGGACTTACCGGAGACATCACCAACGGCTAAGGCGAGTTTGTCGTTACCATAAGAATGGAAGTCGTAGAAATCGCCGCCCAAATGCCGGGCCGGCTCGTAGGCCACTCCCAGCTGCACTCCGGGCAGCCAGGGGGTCTGTTTCGGGAGAAGCTGTTTCTGGATCTCTCGAGCCGCATCGAGGTCCTCTTGGAGCCGAGCCTCGTCCTTACGCAAGTTTTCGTACAACCGCGCATTCTCGAGGGCCACCGCGAGAGACGATGCGAGGGTTGCCAACACTTGCTCGTGTTGAGAAGTGAAGGCATCGTATTGCTCACTTTCGAGGTCTAAAACTCCTAAGAGTCGATCTTCGAACACCAGGGGGACGGTCAACTCCGAGCGAACTTCCAGATCTTGAACACACGGAACGTATCTCGGATCGATCGACACGTTGGAAACTCGTACCGGTTGTCGTAGTGCCGCTGCGGTGCCACAGATTCCAGTTCCGATCCTTATTCCGCAGATTTTCTCGGCTTGAAGACCGTCCCGATAGACCGCGATGGACGACTCGAGTTCTTGCGTCTCAGAGTTCCATAGCATG
>JAZFTL010000280.1:0-5713 GCA_036446675.1 Thermoanaerobaculia bacterium | reverse complement strand
GGTGTCGTCGCCACCGATTTTCGACACCTTCTTGGAGGATGGCATCGAGCTGCCGATCGAGCGCGAAGATCTGCGGCAGGCCCGGTGTCGTGATCGTTCCACCGGCCCGGTGCTTCTCCAAGTAGCGTTTCAGGTCGGTGTAGTAACCACGATGCTGAATCTCGTAAGTGCGTTCAACAGCGCGCTCAGAAAGACAGAAGAAAGCCAAGCCTGGCGGCAGCGCCAACGCCTTCTGACTTCCCGTCAACAGAAGATCCACCTCCCACTCGTCGGTCTCAATGCGAGCACCACCGAGAGAAGAGACGCCATCTAACAGCAGCAAGGCATCACTAACCACTCTGACGACTACGGTGATCTCATCAAGAGGCTGAATAACTCCGGTGGAGGTCTCGTTGTGGACCAGGGTCACCGCATCGTAGCGCTCTCTCTCGAGAGCCCTTTGAACCAGGTCGGGATCGATCGCTTGGCCCCAAGGCACCGACACCCTGTCGGCGCTCTTCCCCAAAGACTCCGCAATGAGATTCCAACGCTCGGAGAACGCTCCTGCAGTCAAGTTCAAGACTCGATCGGAGACCAGCGAAATAATCGCGCTCTCCATCACCATCGTCGCACTCGAGGTTGCGATCAAGACCTCTCGCTGGGTGCGGAATACCTGTTGCAGACGGGGTGCCAGAGATTCGAAAAGAGTTCTAAACTCGGACGATCGATGCCCCATCGAGGGCCGCGTCATCGCCTGGCGTATGTCTTCTCGGACATATGTAGGGCCAGGTAGAAAAAATCGTATCTGTTCCACTGTTCTCGCGACTCGTTTCGCTTACTCTCTCGTCCGATTCTTGATGAAACGCCGCCGCCGGCAAACGACATTGCAGCACGGAATTGTTCCACTCGTCGGCTCCAGGGTCAACGAAATAATTGGAACTCAGCCCACAGACCCGTTCTCGATGCATGATAATGGGCTTCTCCGCTGTTTTTCAAGAGAGGACCTAAGAAAGGAGCCCAGCTGATGATTCGAGAACACTACCTTCAAGACGCCTTGGTACAGTTGAAGAAATACAAAGAGCTTGCGGAGCGTGGCTTCGGCCAAGTCAGCGACGAGCAGTTCTTCCAGGCGATCGACCCCCACTCCAATAGCATCGCAATTATTGTGAAGCACCTCGCGGGCAATATGCATTCGCGGTGGACCGACTTTCTCACCACCGATGGCGAGAAGCCCGACCGCAATCGCGACCGCGAATTCGAGCTCGAACCCCTCGACACGCGAGAGCGACTCCTCGAGCGCTGGGAGTCGGGCTGGGAGACCACGCTCGAATCGATCTCCGCATTGGAGTGGAAAGATTTGGAAAAAACCGTGCCCATACGAGGTGAACCCCATACCGTGGTCGAAGCGATCAATCGCCAACTGACCCACTACGCTTATCATACCGGGCAGATCGTGCTGCTCGCCCGCCATTTTTCGACAGACCATTGGCAATGGCTGAGCATTCCCAAGGGAGAGTCGGTCGCCTATGAAGTCTCAAAAGAGGGTAAGCAGCTTGAAATGGACAAGGAGTAGGCTAGGTGTCTCCTATCGCTTGACATCTTAACGTTTGGGTCGAGTTTTCGAGTTCCAAGAGCAATCCGCCCTTGTCATTCCGAGCGAGAGCGAGGAATCTGGGGGATGGGTGGCATACTAACCGTCGCGTTCTTAGTTATAAGGTCCCCCACCCAGATCCCTCCGCTGCAGCGCTTACAGCGCCTTCGGTCGGGATCACACAGGATGAAGTGAAATGCCGTCCAGTCCAAAGGTTCGAAGTAGATTGCGCCAACTCATCAGCGAGTAGCCGAGTTGGGAAGTCAGAGGCTGCTAGCCACCACTCCCTGCCGAATTAACCAACCCACAGCCGCTCTCACCATATCCGGGGGGGCAATAGCTCGATCCAGGAGCTTTCTGAATGAGCCGTTGGTGTGCTCAACGATTCGAGAATAGACATCTCCTATGGGGAATGGAGGAAGCTTCGATTGGTTGGCCGACCAGGTCTCGGTCTGCGATCGCAGTTTCGCTTGAAGAACCGGAACATACGACTCGACTCTCCTGGCCTCGTCCTTTTGTATCGCCGCCGTAAGCTGCAGTGCCTGGACAGGCACCCCCGAAGGCAGCGAACTCCCCAGGTCGCTTCGTAGAGCACCCTCCTCGAAGCTACACACGCCTTTTTCGAAGCGCATGACAGCGACCAGAGCCTGCTCTGAGTCAAACCTCCCAAACTTGGCTCTGGTGGGTTGTCCATTCACAATCTGAATGTGAGCATTGCCGTTGCCGCTCTTCACCGTCAAAATACCGCTCTTGCAAACAATCTGGAGAATGTCTAGAAGGTGGGCTAGATTGAAGTCCGCCAGGTCTCCGGACAAGGCCGATGTCGGGGATGGATGTTTCACTTCGCTATCGCTCACCAGCAATTCTAAACACGGAATTCCCGGAGCACCGCGCTCCTCCGCGTGGTCTCTGGCAGCACACTCGACTATCGCTCTGCGGCGATTCTAGTTCCAAACATTTCTGCAGTCCAGCCTCCTAAGCTTCATCACAATCGGATCCTAAGCAGATACTTGTCTCATTCGGAAGGGTAATCGAAGCGGTTTGGAAAAGAGCCCCTGGCAATGAGGCATCGGCGCGATGCTTACCTGAAATTCTTCAGCAGCACGATGTCGGCCACCTGACTACCTCGACTGATCACGAGTTGGGAACCGTCCGGTGACCAAGCATAGGTATTCAGTTGGTTGAGTTCCTCATCGTCAAAGAATGTCAGTTGGATGGGTTCGCCTCCATCCAAGGGCCGATTCCAGAGATTCAGAATTCCCTCTTCGGCGAGGACATAGGTGATCGCCTCACCGTCGGGCGACCAGGTGGTCTGAGACCCTTGTCCGATATCAATTGTCTGAGTAGCTGCACCACCCTCGATCGGATAGATCCCAACCTGCCAGACCTGGGACTCGGTATTCCACACTCGAGCCATTATCTGCTCTCCATCCGGTGAGAGGTCGTAGCCCGCGACCCGCCCGGGAATCACTACCTGCGGTTCACCGCCGTCGATGGGAGCCTTGTAGATGTTCGGACCTGCCGTGGCGTAATAGATCCACTGGCCATCGGCAGAGATCTGCTGATTGAACTCCAACTTGCCGCTCGTCACCTGCTTCACGTTGGTGCCGTCTCGATTCGACCGCCATACGTTGACCGTTCCGGCACGGAGGGAGATAAAAGTCAGGCCCAGACCGTCCGGTGTCGCCTGAGGATTCACGTCGATCGCCTCACCCGTTGTGATCTGTTTGGCCCCGGTTCCTTCCGGCTGCATCGACCAGATCTTATAGGTTCCGCTGCGGTTTGAACCGTGAAAAATGGTGCCATCCTCCGCCCAATCCATACCACTGTCCACCGCTCGCGTCCCCGAGGTGATTTTCTTTGGTTTGGCATCGGCTCCGGGCTCGGTAACCCATAGGTTGGAGCTGGTCTCCATGACCTGAGTAACCAGAGTCTTGCCATCGGCGGTAACTCCGGTGCCGTGGTAGCCGTTCAGATCGTTGGTAATGCGACGGGCAACTCCCTGAGGGTAGGAAACTTCCCAGAGCTGCGACCGGGAGATCGGGTCATCCGCGGCGGTCAGCACCAGACCGCTTCCATCGGGCAACCAGGAGATCTCGTCCATGCCGCCCCAGGTCTGGTCTGAAATCGGCTTGGCCTCGCCTCCCTCGACAGGAATTGCCATGACCTGCGCCTTGATTCCTTCTGAAAAACTGAAGACCGCGACGGCGATGGTCTTGCCGTCCGGCGACCAGACCGGATCGTCGTAGGTGTCGGGGGCTTTCAAGGTGGAGAGCACCTTCTCGCCGCTGCCATCGAGCCCGGCGCTCACCAGCTCAGAATCAAAGGTCTGCCGATCTCGTCGCAGGAACACCATCCGCTGCCCGTCGGGATCGAAGGAGACCCTCCCATCCACCTGTTCTATCACTCTCCTCGAGTCGCCTCCCAGGCTCGGCACCCGGTAGAGATGAGCTAGATCCGCGCCCTTTTCTTGCCGCACGTAATAGACGAAATCGCCATCCAGTGAAAAGGCCGGGTCGTAGACAGTGGCCTCGGAGGGAGCGACGATCTCCACACTGCTGCGGGTGTTGACCTGCACCACCCGAAGACTGAGTTGGCCACCATCTTCAACCTGATGCACTACATAGCGTCCGTCGCCGGAGATCGTTGCTTCTTTGGAACGCCCGTTCGAGGTAAGGCGGACAATTTCCATGTTCTGAACGGCAGGAGCACGGGCAGCGGTGTCGGGACGACTCAATACACCGCTGAGTAGAACAGCTAGAACTGCCACCACCACCAGAGCAATCGCGCCGATTACCCACTTATTCAGAGTTGTTTTTCGCGCCAGGGTGCTCCGGATCGAGATTCCAGAGGAGCTTTGCAAAACTCCCGAATCCCACTCCTCTTTCAGGCCTTCGAGCTCATTGCGCAGATCCTGGGCAGACTGGTAACGCCGCTCCGGGTCCTTTTCCAGGCAGTGCTTGATGATGCGGCCCAGATGGCGGGGCAGATTATGGTTGAGATCGGTGACCGATTCGGGCGTATCGCGCAAGATCGAAGATAGGGTGGACATGGGTGTATCGCCCACGAAGGGTCGCTTTCCGGTGGCCATCTGGTACAGGACCACACCCAGCGAAAAGATGTCCGAGCGCTCATCGACCGATTTGCCTTCCGCCTGTTCCGGGGACATATAGGCCACCGTGCCAAGGACCTTCCCAGCCTCCGTCATCGACTCGGTAGGTAGCGAGGTTCCCTCTGTCGCGGCGGGAGTTGATGCCTGCAGCTTGGCGAGACCGAAGTCGAGCACCTTGATGCGGCCGTCCTCACCGAGCATGATGTTGTCGGGCTTGAGGTCGCGATGGGTAATCCCCTTGCGATGGGCGCTGCTTACCGCGTCGGCGATCGACGTCGCATACTCCAGAAGCTTGGCGAGTCCAAGTCCGTCTCGTGGAAGGATCTCCGTCAGCGTCTTTCCTTCGACCAGCTCCATGGTAATGAAATGCACTCCGTCGGACTCTTCGACGGAATGGATGGTGACGATGTTGGGGTGACTCAAAGCAGCAATCGCCTTGGCTTCGCGCTCAAAACGCATCCGGCGCTCGGGGTCACTCGCCACATCGACCGGCAGCACCTTGAGCGCTATCTTGCGATCGAGCTTGGTGTCGTGGGCCACATAGACTTCGCCCATCCCCCCCTCGCCGAGTTTTGAGAGGACCTCGTAATGGATCAAACTCTTTCCGATCACAATCTCGTGCTCCTTACCAGCAGTGAGAATCGAAAGATCGATTCAAGTCCCAAGCGGATGGCTCATCAAAGAGCCCCTAAGATACCATCCTTCATCGCCCTCGAGGCTACCCGAAGAGCACAGCCTCTCGGCATTAGATCACTCAAGGTGTCGCGCCCGTCCAATCAGATCCCAGGCAAGCCCCGTGCAGAGCATTGAGGTACGGAGATGCCCCCCACCCAGATCCCTCCGCTGCGGCGGCTGCGCCGCCTCCGGTCGGGATGACAAGGGGTCGAGTACCACCTGCGCCGACCGTGCCTTCTGACCGGCCACGGTACGCCGTGCTAGCCTTGCTCAGAATGACGATTCACTCATTTGCCGACCTCACTTGGCCCGAGGTCAAAGCGCTTGAATCTGAACGGTGGGTGGCGCTCTTGCCG
>JAZFTL010000279.1:0-5718 GCA_036446675.1 Thermoanaerobaculia bacterium | reverse complement strand
TCTTTCTGGATGGCCTTCAGGCGGTTACCGACTTCGTCGAAGGCCTCGTCCCAAGCAATTCTTTTCCATGCGCCGCTCGGAGAACGGCGCACTGGATGACGCAGGCGATCCGGGTCGTTCTGGATGTCCTGCAGCGCGACGCCCTTCGGGCAGATGTAGCCGCGACTTAGAGGGTCATCTGGGTCGCCGCGAATCGAGGTGATCGCACCGTCCTGTAGCTTGATTTCTAGACCGCAGATCGCTTCACACAGATTGCAGGAGCGGAAGTGGGTCGTGACAGGAGACGGAGTCATTGCTGGGTCATATCTGCTCTACAGTAGAACGTCGGGCTCGAGCGGCTATTGTAGCCCGATCAGTCACCCAACCTCGTCACCATCGGCTTCTCCAGTCTCCGTCTGGGGAGAGATTCGGGTTTGAGCGAAGAGGCCGGAGGCGCCACCGCTGCGGGTACCCATTCATCGGCTAAAACGCCAGCTCAAAGGCTAGAAGACCAGCTCAAAGCCCAGAACGCCAACTCATGGTATTCGCGGAAACCGGCTCAGACCCTCGCGTTGTCATTTGCAGCGGCTCCCCTTGTCACTCCGAGCGTGAGCGAGGAGTCTGGGGGATGGGCGGCAAACCTCCGGTCGAGATGACAGACAATGAAGTGGCTAGCGCCGCCTTCGGTCAGGATGACCAGAGAGGCGGACCCCACCCTTCGGACAGTTTGGCGGTGAACATAAGATGGATTCCAAGTTCATCGATTATGCTGCAGGGGGTGGCTCCCTTACCGAAACCCTGAGTTGGCGACCGCTTATCCTGAAGACCTTGCCGTTGATCGGTTCGGGCGCTCTGCCTGGCTAAAAGTACTCTATTCTTCGGCTGTGGTTGGTGGCAGCGAGTTTCCACCTATTCGAGCTTCACCGGCGATTTAGCTTGGACTGAATTCGTTTACAATGACTGAGGTTTTTGAAGCGCTTTCCCGGTTAAGATAGATTTCCATTCGGGAACCAAGACGATGCCAGACGAAAAGACCTCGCTCGACTCTCTGCGCATCGATCGCAGTCGTGAGGGGGACGAGACCAAGCACGCCTGGATTCCGATTCTCGTGGTCATTCTTCTGCTCGGCCTGGCCGGAACGCTCTGGTGGCTCCGAGGTCCAGCGGTCGCCGAGGTGCGCACTGTAATCGCTAGAGAAGTTGCTGCATCCTCACGTACGACTGTCCTCAACGCCTCGGGCTATGTCACCGCGCGGCGCCAAGCGACGGTCTCCTCGAAGGTGACCGGGAAGGTGCTCGAAGTCTTGATCGAAGAGGGGATGGAGGTCGAGGCAGGGCAAGTCATGGCTCGCCTCGACAGCTCGAATGTAAGGGCCGGCCTGATCCTCGCCGAAGCTCAGACAGAGGCAGCGCGGGCGGCCGTCAAAGAGACCGGGGTTCGTCTGGCTGAGGCCCGACTGGGACTCGACAGAGCGCTCGCGTTGCGGGCCGGAAAGGTGAGCAGTCAAGCCGAGTTGGATCGGGCCCAAGCGGAGGTCGACGCGTTGGCGGCTCGCATCGATCGACAGCGCCGCGAGGTGGACGTAGCGCAGCGCCAGGTCGCTCTTTGGCAGAGGCAACTCGAGGACATGGTGATTCGCAGCCCGTTTGCAGGAATCATCGTCTCCAAGAATGCCCAGCCGGGTGAGATGATCTCGCCGATCTCCGCGGGAGGAGGGTTTACTCGAACCGGAATCGGCACCGTCGTCGATATGACGTCACTCGAGATAGAGGTCGACGTCAATGAGTCGTATATCAATCGGGTGTCAGCGGGGCAGAAAGTGATCGCTGTACTGGATTCGTACCCTGATTGGCAGATCCCCAGTTATGTAATTGCAATTATTCCGACGGCCGACCGTCAGAAGGCCACGGTCGCAGTGCGCATTGGATTCGAAGAACTGGATGCACGCATCCTGCCGGACATGGGGGTGAAAGTCGCCTTTCAGGAGCAGGGCTCAGATGGTTCCGATCGCGACCCCGGTATTAGCGCCACTCTGATCGTGATTCCTCTGTCGGGATTGCGCCGCAGTGCCGGAGGAACCAGCGTTCTGGTAGTCAACGATCAACAGATTGAAGAGCGTGCCGTCACCGTGACCGAGGGCCGTGAGGGCGATCAGGTATTTGTGATTGGTGGCCTCAGGCCGGGCGAACGCGTCGTGGTCGAGGGGCCGGATGATCTAATCGAGGGAGACCGCGTAGAGGAGATACACGAATGAGTGATTCAAACGGCAACTTGGTACGGGTGCACAACGTCGATAAGGTCTTTCGACGAGGGTCGGAGGAGATCCATGTGCTGGGAGGCCTCGACTTGGAAATCGAACGAGGCGAGTTTCTGGCCCTGATGGGCCCCTCGGGATCAGGTAAGACCACCCTGCTGAATTTGATTGGAGGCTTGGATCGACCGACGCAAGGGTCGGTAGAGGTGGCCGACCAGAGGATCGACAAGATGTCCGATCGAAAGTTGGCGGCCTGGCGAGCCCGGCAGGTCGGCTTGGTCTTCCAGTTTTACAACCTGTTGCCCGTACTCAATGCCCAGAGAAATGTCGAACTGCCCCTGCTCCTGACCCATCTATCACGCGCCGAGCGCAAGAGCCATGCGACTACAGCGCTTTCCTTGGTGGGGCTTACCGAGCGAGCGCGGCATTACCCGCGGCAGCTCTCGGGCGGAGAACAGCAGCGGGTGGGGATTGCTCGCGCCATCGTCAGCGATCCAACCCTGCTGCTCTGCGATGAGCCGACCGGAGATCTCGACCGAAAATCGGGGGACGAAGTCCTCGATCTTCTGGGCGCGCTGAATCGCGATCACGGCAAGACCATCGTGATGGTGACGCACGATCCGCATGCAGCCGCTCGCGCCGGGCGGACCCTCTTTCTCGACAAAGGAAAACTCACTACGGAGCCGGGGGAATGAAGTACTTCTATCTCATTCTGAGCAATCTGAAGCGGAAGAAGCTGCGCACGTTGTTGACGGTCTTGTCGATCATGGTGGCATTCCTGCTTTTCGGCTATCTGGCGGCCATTCGGGTCGCTTTCAGCCAGGGTGTGAAGGTCGCCGGGGCCGATCGACTCGTAGTGCGACATAAGGTGTCGATCATTCAGTTTTTACCCGAGAGTTACCGGGTGCGGATGGAGCGCATCGACGGGGTGGACTCGGCGGTCTTTGCGACCTGGTTCGGCGGGATCTACCAGAAGCCGTTGAACTTCTTCGGTCAGATGCCGGTAGATCCGGAACCGTTTCTGGAGATGTTTCCCGAGTACTTACTCACACCAGAGGAGAAGAATGCGTGGCTGGAAACCCGGACCGGGGCTATTGTCGGTCGGGTGACCGCCGATCGCTTCGGATGGAAGGTCGGTGACAAGATCCCCATTCAGGCGACGATCTGGCGGAAGAAGGACGGCAGCCGTGCCTGGGAGTTCGATCTGGTCGGGATCTATGAGGGTGCCAAGAAAGGGACCGACACCAGTAATTTTTTCTTCCGCCACGACTACTTTGATGAAGCGAGAGGGTGGGGTTCGGGCAATGTGGGCTGGTATTGGGTCAAGATCGAGGAGCCGGAGCGTGCGGCGGAGATCGCTCAGCTGATCGATCGTGAATTCGCCAATTCGCCTGCCGAGACCAAAGCCGAACCCGAAGGGGCCTTCCTCCAGGGCTTCGCCAATCAGATTGGCAATATCGCCAAAATTTTGACGGCGATCTTGGTTGCAGTTTTCTTTACTATTCTCTTGGTCGCGGGAAACACCATGGCACAGACAGTCAGGGAGCGATTGCAGGAGCTGGCAGTACTGAAGGCGGTTGGGTTCACCCATCGCGGTGTGCTCGGCCTCGTTCTTGGCGAGTCGGTCCTGCTGGCGGTGGTTGGAGGGTCCCTTGGGCTGGTGGCGGCTTGGTTTGCGATATCGATCGGAGGAGATCCGACCCACGGCGCGTTTCCGGTCTTCTTCTTTCCCGCCTCCGACATCGTCATTGGGGGAGTCTTGACAGTTCTTGTAGGGCTCGCCTCCGGTCTGCTTCCGGGCTTGCAGGCGCAGCGTCTGCAGATCGCAGACGCTCTCAGAAGATAGGGAGTGAGTCATGATGAATTGGATCACCCAAGTTGTTTCCGTCGTCGGTTTCAGCCTGCAGACTATCCCTGAACGGAAGGGATCCTCGCTGACCGCAGTGTTTGGAATCGCCGGGGTTGTGGCGGTTCTCGTCGGGGTGCTCTCAATCGCTCAGGGAATCACCCATATGGCCGAAGTCTCAGCGGCCCCGGAGAACGTCATCGTCCTGAGAAGCGGGTCCGACTCCGAAATGATGAGCGGGCTTTCTTCGGACGACGTCAAGACGATCGCCGAAGCGGCTGGAATCGCCCGCTCGAAAGAGGGACCGATCGCGTCGTCTGAGCTCTTCGTCATCATCAATCTTCCCAAGAAGACCACGGGCACCGACGCCAATGTGCCGCTTCGTGGAGTGACGCCGCCCGCCTTCGAGGTCCGCGATCGATTCAAGATCACCCAGGGACGGAAATTCGAGTGGGGCTTGAATGAAGTCATCGCCGGCGCTGCCGCAGCGCGTGAATTTGCCGGTCTCGAGGTGGGTGCGACCCTCGAGGTCGGTGACGAAGAGTGGCCGGTGGTCGGTATTTTCGAGACGGAAGGAGGAATTTCCGAAGGAGAAATTTGGGCTGACGCCGCGATCGTTCAATCGGGATATCGTCGCGGCAATTCATATCAATCGGTCTATGCCAAACTGACTTCGACTGAGGCATTCAAGGCTTTTAAAGACGCTCTCACCTCGGATCCTCGTCTCAATGTGAAGGTGGTTCGCGAGCAGAACTTCTACTCCGAGCAGTCGACTACTCTACGATCTATCGTTATCGGTCTTGGCGTTATCATTGCCGGTCTGATGGGATTGGGCGCGATCTTCGGCGCTCTGAACACCATGTACACAGCAGTTGCCGCGCGCACCCGGGAGATCGCCACCCTGAGAGCCCTCGGATTCCGCTCCAGCCCGATCCTCGTATCGGTGTTGATCGAGGCCCTCGTGCTCGCTTTGGTCGGAGGCGCTCTCGGCGGCGGGTTAGCCTATTTGGCCTTCGACGGGTTTAAGACGGCGACGCTCAACTGGCAGACATTCAGTCAGATCGCCTTCGCCTTCGAAGTGGATTCGACTCTGCTGATGCGCGGTATCGCCTACGCTGTCTTCATCGGGTTTCTTGGCGGCCTCCTTCCCGCCATCCGAGCCGCCCGCCTGCCGGTCGCGACGGCACTGCGGGAATCGTAGAAAGGGCTTACATTTTTCAGCAAATCCATGCCGAGAGAGATAGAATATTAGGTGTGAAACAGCCCATTAGAGACCCAGCGGTTCAAGAGCGCATGCGAGTTGTGTTCGATCTCTATGAATCCGGAGAGAAGATGATGCGCCAGAATTTCCGCCGCCAGGATCCAAGCGCTACAGACTCCGAGATTGAACGCCGCCTCTTACTTTGGCTTCGCGAGAGAGGGGGCGAAGAGGGAAAAAACAGCACAAGGTCACGTCAGATCCCGCCTGAGCCGGCGACGTGACCCGCATTGAAAAGGCTCTGATACGAGTAGATAAGGACCTTAGTGAACTAAAAGTCCAGTGGGCACTAGTGGGTGGCTTCGCTCTGGCTGCAAGAGGAGTGCCCCGAGCCACTTTTGATCTGGATATCGCGGTGGCGGTGGAGAATGATTCCGAAGC
>JAZFTL010000278.1:0-6934 GCA_036446675.1 Thermoanaerobaculia bacterium | reverse complement strand
GATCCGGCTTCAAACTCCAGGCACTGACATCTCCCCCGACTTCCACACTTGCAATTGCCTGGACGCAGACCAGGGCGCTCACTAAACATTCGAAAAAGCGGACCTTTCTCGACGAGCTCCGCGACTGCAATCTGGGGCTCGCCAGGCCATTTCGGTGAGACGGCGACATCACACCCGGGCTCAGATACCGTCGGGCAAGGCGCGTATCTTGAGTCGAAGGGCCGACGCAGGTTTCGAGGTGAGTTCAACAGCGCGCTCGTAAACTCGCCGAGCGTCTTTTTCTCTACCTAGCGCTTCATAGACATCACCAAGGTGCTCCAGAACGACGGCATCGTTGGGCATTAGCTCGACAGCTCGTTCGAGGTGTTGCCGCGCTTCACCGTATTCTTGGAGCTGGAAGTAGGCCCACCCTAGAGAGTCGATATATGCTCCGTTCTCCGGATCAATCGCCACGGCTTGCTGAACCAACCGCTGTGCTTCCTCGAGATTCTCGCCCTTCTCGACCCACATGTAACCGAGATAATTGAGGGCGGGAGCAAACTCTGAATCGATGGCCAAGACGCGCCGAAACGCCCCCACCGCTTCCGTCTTTCGACCGGTTCGTTCACGTGCGGCTCCAAGCCAGAACCAAAGTTGGAGAGAGTCTGGAACCTTCTCCAAAGCCCGTTCTAACAGAGGAATCGAGTGCTTGTATTGTTCGTTGCGCTGGTAAACCTCAGCCGCCAGCATCCACCCGTCGGGCTCGGTTGAACCGATGAGTGGTCGAAGCTGTCGGCCCGCAGCCCGAACCTTGCCTAAGTTAAAGAGAATCTGTGCTTTCTGTGCTTGGACTCTATCTGCTGTGGGGAAGTCAGAGGGAAGATCCCCTAGAAAGGTCAAAGCCTGTTGGCTTTTTCCAGTCCTCGCCAATGCCTCCGCATGCAAGTGAACAATCTCAGGCTGCTCGCCGGCGGTACGCTCGGCAAGCAGGTTCGCAGTAACCTCCCGAGTCTTTCCCCACTCTCCAGAACGTGAATGTAAAAGAGCTAGTTGCATATCTATCTCTTGGCCATGCCGCGCTCTACCCTCATGCCTCAACTGCCGACTCAAGCGAGCCAAACACTCTGCTGCCTCTCGTTGACGGTTCTCGTCTTCCAGTGAACGGGAGAGCAAGACCGCTACTTCAATGCTGTTGGGATTCTTCTCCTGAAGCTGAACAAGGATTCTTATCGCTGATAAACGATCCCCTTTTCGAATCAGAATAAGCGACTTGAGATAGAGGCTGCCAAAATGATTGCTCGACCTTTCGAGCACCTCCTCTACCAGCTCACTTGCCCTATCCAGCTGATTATCTCGATAGTATTCGAGTGCAAGTCGTCGGGAAACCTCGACGTTGAGTCTACCGTGGGCATCAGGTTCTTGAAGTGCTTCAATGGCTCCCTGACGGTCGCCTCTTTTACTGAGGAGATCTGCGAGGGTTAGCCTGATACGGGTAGAATGCGGTTCGAGCTGCAGCAGCCTCATGAGCCCCGCCTCGGCTGCCGCGTTCTGTCCGGACCTTAGGAGGGCTTCGATTCGCAACGATTGAGCACGTTTGTCACTTGGTCTGTAGGCGAGATACTCCCCGACGATCTCGGCAGCGCGGGCTGCCTCCCCTTCGTCGAGATAGATTTGACCGAGCACCAGGTTGTTGGGGCCAGGTCGCGTCTCTACCTCTCGCAATTCCTCTAGCGCCCCTCGAGCAAGCTCGAGAGCTTTTGCATCACTCCCGCTTTGCGCCATCAAGATCTCGCTGAGGAGTCGAAGCACCTCAGGATGCTTCGGCTCGAGCCTCCGGGCGATTTCGACCTGCTCAGCTGCCAATTGAAGTCGCCGAAGCCGAAACAGCGTCCGCGAAAACTCGAGATGAATAAAGACCTCACCCGGATCGAGTGCAACTGCCTGGGAGAAATTTCCGAGCGCCTCCTGATAGGCGCCCTCCTCAGCCAGGATTTTGCCCAAAGCGAAGTGATAGCCGGCGTCGGCATCGTTTGCTGCAAGCGGAATGTCGCTGAGCAATAGAAGTACAGTCACTGCGCACGTCAAGAGTTTCATCAACCCACGATACCAATTTCACTCCTTACTTTACAACTGGAAATACCCGCAATATAATTCCGACTCGCAATGTAAGTCTAGAAATATCAATTAGTTAGAGTTCATCTCAAGGAATCGATCAGGTAGCCCCATGCTTGGAGAGCAACTTCTCAAGCGAGGTTGGATTTCGCGCCAGACCCTCGATCTTGCGTTGAGCAAACAGCAGAACTTCGGGTCGCAGCTGGGAACCAATCTCCTTGACATCGATGCGATCACGGAAGACCAGCTAATGAGTGCCCTGTCGGCCGATATGCATTTGCCGATCGCTCAGCCCAAAGACCTGCTGGGCGCGACTCCAGAAGCACTTGCCCTACTCGACCGGAAAACCGCCATCCGAGCCAAGGCGCTACCATTCCGCGTCAACGGTACAACTCTCGACTTGGCAACCGTGAATGCAACCGATCTCGATCTTGTTGACGAGTTGTCTTTTGCCGTTGGCAAGCGCATTAAGGTCTACATATCCCATGAGGCCCGAATCGCCCAGGCCCTTGAAAAACACTACGGGCAACCGACTAACGCCAGAATTACCAACATCCTGGATCGGATTGACAGAGGCGGGCGTCGGGCGAAATCTCAGATGCACGAAGAGGCGAGCGCTGAGAGTCTCTCCACGGTCAGTGCGCGGCATCCACCAACGTCGTCATCTTCCATTGCTGAGCAGCAACAGACAGTCGTCCGACTAGAAACCACGGAGGCTACGGCAGCCCAAAAAAAAGAGCCCGGCGGGGAGCCCGAGTCGGAGAGCCCAGAGCCCGCCGCCAGTGACCAGACCGCTTCATCTCTGACTATTCCCCTCTCTCCCGAGGAGCTATTCGAACTCACGACCGGGAAATCGGAACTGAAGGTAGAGACCGCTGGGACTCTCGCGAACCAGGATGATCGAGACTCTCCGTCACGCCGCGCGAAACCGGTGAACGGGGCGCCGCCTTCGCCAGTCAGCGAGTCCGACCCGTCCGAACTCGCGGCCTTTGAGAACGCCACCAGTCCTGATGAGATAGGGAACATTCTCTTGAGTGTTCTCTCTCCTCTGTTTACTCGGATCATCCTGCTCAGATTCCGCAAGAGCGTCATCGTAGGCTGGAAAGGGTGGGGAACCGACATCGATCATCGCGGTCTTCGTGACTTCTCGGCGCCTGAAGACGAGCCTTCGATCTTCGTCAACCTCAAGTTCGGAAGTGGAATCTACAAGGGATATCTTGCGAAGACCCCGACTCACGAGAGATTGTCCAAGTGTTGGGGGGGAGGTCTAAACCGCGAATGTGTGCTGGCACAGATTAAAGTGCGAGATCGGCCGGTCTGTATTCTCTACGCTGACTGGGTAGGATCTGCCACTAAGAAGATCGACTTTGCTTGGATAGAAAGGCTGGCGGCCAATGCCTCGATGGCGTTTGAAATGTGTGTCATACGTCAGAAAATGCGACGCGGCTGATCAGAACAATGCTCCTCGTTCAACTCATCAGATCTCGTTGACACTACGTAAAGCCCGCTGCTACACTGCTGGCGATTTCCCCCCATCATGATCAAAGCTGATCTTGTCAACCGAGTCGTCGAAACATCTGACGTGCCGCGAGCTAAGGCGGCTCTCGCGGTCAAGACGATTTTCGATTCAATGAAGCAAGCTCTGTGTGCAGGGAAGCGGATCGAACTTCGAGGCTTTGGAGTTTTTCAGGTTCGCGACCGCAAGCGGGGAGTCGGGCGGAATCCAAAGACGGGGGTTGAAGTCGTCATCACACCCGGAAAAACTGTTCGCTTCAAACCGGGCAAAGAACTCAGAAAGCTCTAGTCCGAAGAGATCGACTCGTTTCCAACCCTCTATCCTCCGCCCACCGTAACCAACGTTGGAGTTCATCGTAGTCGTATTCCCATCGGCTTTGAACGGAGCGATCGATGCCTGAGTCCTCCGAGTTTGATGAGCCACCTCCTCTTGGTGAAAGCGCACCGCCGACTGCTAGCCAGCCTGCCGATCATCGAGCAGAGATTCGTCCAAACTATCTTCTCGCGGCGAGCCTCTTCCTCCTCACGTTCTTCAGCACGACAACTCTCGGAGCGGGATGGTATCTCTCGACGCGCACCAACTTGACGACTTCGCTCTTGCCTTGGCTCGTTCCGCAAACGATCGTCGCCGTTTGGACTGACCCCGTCCTGCTGAGCTATGGCCTGAAGTTCTCCATTCCTGTCCTATTTATTCTGATCTGCCACGAACTTGGCCACTACTGTGCCTGCAGGTTTTACAATCTACCGGCAACCTTGCCCTACTTCATTCCGGCGCCAATTGCTCTTGGTACCTTGGGGGCCTTTATTCGGATCAAGGCTCCTATTCGCAGGAAAGTCGAACTCTTCGATGTCGGTGCTGCTGGGCCGCTAACGGGATTCGTCGTTCTCATTCCGTTCCTGGTATATGGAATGTGGCGCTCCAAACCCGGGGCGATTGAAATAGCTCAGGGTACGGAAGAGATAGTGGCTCAGTTATTTGTTCCCGGGACCAACCTGGCCCTTCAGGCCCTGATTCGACTCTTCCATGGACACCTTGAAGCAGGCACGGTGATCGATTTTCATCCATTCGCGCTGGCCGGCTGGGTCGGCATGCTCGCCACGGCACTGAACCTACTCCCCATGGGTCAACTTGATGGAGGTCATATTCTCTACGCAGTCGCCGGTCGCCTGCAACGCTGGATTGGACCGCTATGCTGGATTGGACTCGCCCTCGCCGGGTTACTGTGGAGCGGCTGGTGGCTCTGGTGTGCCATTATCCTCGTCATCGGCCTGCGCCATCCACCGATCGCCGATCCAGAAGCTCCTTTAGGATCCCGGAGGCGGTGGGCCGCAGCTGCAACTCTGTTGATCTTCATCTTGGTCTTCATCCCCATCCCCCTTTCGATCGTATTCCTAGCTGACTAGCAGACCACTCCAGAGAGCGCTTGACCTTGCGGAAGTCAACATGCCTATAAAGCCTCTACCGGAGACCAACGCTGAGGAGACGGATCCGACGCCAACCCGCCCCCCCAACTCAAACGCTCTTCCCGCTCTCCTATGACCTCCTCTCGAATGGAATATCGATTACGAAGGTGACCGGGCCGTCGTTGATCAAAGCAACTTCCATTTTCGCACCGAACCGTCCGGTCGCAACTTCGAAACCGTGCCTTCGTAGATTGATGATCAGTTCCTCGACTAAGGGCTCCGCGACATCCGACGGCGCCGCCCGGGAGAATGAGGGCCTGCGGCCCTTCGATACTGAGGCGGCGAGGGTGAATTGTGAGACGATCAAGAACTCGGCTCCCGCCGCTTTGGAATCTAGATTCATGCGGCCGGCATCGTCTTCGAAGAATCTGAGTTCGACCAGCTTCTTCGTTGCCGCGGCGACCTCTTGGGACCCGTCATTTCGTTCTACTCCGACCAGCACCAGGGCTCCTGGGCCGATTCTACCCACCACGGCTCCTTCGACCCGGACTTCGGCGCTTGAAACTCGTTGCAAGATCAGCCGCATTCGATCCGTCCTCAGTTATCGTAGAGACGTTTCACCAGTTCGGGAACGAACTCGATTAAGACTCGACATCTGTATGATACGTTAGGCCAAAACAAACTCGAGAGGGAGATGAGGAAGCCATGGTAAACAAAGTCATATTGGTAGGAAACTTGGGACGAGATCCGGAAGTACGCTCGACGACCAGCGGTCAACAGGTGGCGACCTTCTCTCTAGCCACGAGTCGCAGATGGAAAGACCGAGACGGTAATCGCCAGGAGCAGACCGAGTGGCACAACATCGTCTGCTGGGGGCGACAGGCTGAAGTCGCCGGCCAATACCTCACCAAGGGAAAGCAGATCTACGTCGAAGGGCGGCTGCAGACGCGTTCTTGGGATGACAAACAGAGCGGCGAGAAAAAGTACAAGACCGAGGTTGTCTGCGATAACTTTCAGATGCTCGGTTCACGCGGCGATGCGGCCGCAGGTGGCTCGAGCGGCGACTCTGAGTTCGCCTCTGCGCCACAGGGTCCGGCTGAGGATGACGACGATATTCCGTTTTAGACCGGATCGCTGACAACGCTCCCATCGCTTGGCTCAACATCTGCCACCCCACCGTCCTCACAGCCTTCCAGCTTGGCCTGCAGGCTCGCGAGCAGACTGAGGGCCGCGAGAGGAGCCATCCGGTCGAGGTCGACTTGACGCAGAATCGAGGCTACAACCTCCACGGGTGGGACAAAAAGCTGTAATTGACTCGGCCCAGCATCAGCTGCTGGAGAACCCTGTGACAGCTTCGGTTTACCCGAGAAGTCGTATTGCTGAGTCTCTAAGTTGCGCAAAATCCTCCCGGCGCGCCGAATCACCTCGTCTGGAACGCCGGCCAGCTTCGCCACATGAAGACCGTAAGACTTGTCTGCGCTGCCGGGGATCACGCGGTGAAGAAAAACGATTTGGCCCTCCCACTCCTTCACCGCCATCGTTCGATTGACAACTCGCGGCAGCAGCGATGCCAGCTCGGTGAGCTCATGATAGTGGGTCGCAAAAATCGTTTTCGGTTTGGTCACATCATGGAGGTACTCAATGATCGCCCACGCCAGCGACAATCCATCGAATGTTGCCGTACCGCGGCCGACTTCATCCAGGATCACCAGACTGTCCGAGGTACTCTGATGCAGAATATTGGCGGTCTCGATCATCTCGACCATGAAGGTCGATTCACCCCGCGCCAAATCGTCACTCGCCCCTACTCTGGTGAACACACGATCTACAAGCGATATGGACGCTTCCGTTGCGGGCACGAACGACCCGATTTGGGCCATGATCACGATGAGAGCTGTTTGCCGCAAGAAAGTTGATTTTCCGC
>JAZFTL010000277.1:0-7010 GCA_036446675.1 Thermoanaerobaculia bacterium | reverse complement strand
CTGGCCGATCTGAGACTGCACCCGTGAGAACGACAATCCGGACTCGAACAGACGGTTTAGATTCGGCGTCACTTCCTGGCCGCCTATCTCGAGACCGATGACGAACTGTTGCAGCGCCTCGACCTGTACCATGACGAGATTCATCCCTTTGGCCGCTCCGAACCACTCCTTGGAACCGGCCCGATCTGGGGCGGTTTCGACGAACCAGGTCACCAAGTCTTCCGTCTCTTCGGGGGAGAGTTGATAATTGTGCCATCGGCGCGAGACGCGGGTCCAAATATCCTGGAGTTCGAAGCCGTGAAGCCCGAGTTTCTGAACCGAGCGAATTGTTTGGAGATTTCGTCGTCCGGTACCCATTTTTGACTGCGCCGCCCGTGCTGAGAGAACAAAAGCTGGGACTGCGGCAACCGCCAGGAGCACGGCGAGAGCGGCCTTGACCCGGCGAACTCGGCGCAGGCTCCCTGGGGGGGCAGGCGCCATGGCTACGGCGACCAGCAACAGACCCAAGAGAAGATCCGGAAGCAGCAGGAAATCGCCGGGTTGCGCCAACTCCAGGATACTCTCTGTCAGGGCTCCGGCCTGTCGCGTCGCCAGGAACGCACCGGAAGCAAGCACGTCGCCAAAGAAGCGGGCGTACAACATATTGGCCCAGACCAACAGCGCGCCGCCGGCCGCTACTGTCCAGGTCAGTCCGGCACGGAGTCTTCGCCCCCAGGGGAGGAGTGCGAGAGCGCCACAAGCGGCGATCGATGCACCGAGCCA
Source organism: Thermoanaerobaculia bacterium (assembly GCA_036446675.1). GTDB lineage: Bacteria > Acidobacteriota > Thermoanaerobaculia > Multivoradales > JAHEKO01 > JAZFTL01. The sequence continues at coordinate 6,248 of JAZFTL010000277.1, read as the reverse complement.
TATGCCGATTCCGTCGACATGAATGTCGAGGTCATGGTAGAGCAGGAACGGCTTGCCGAAGATGCTGACGGCACCCCATAGAGGCAAGAGTCCGGGCGCAAGAGTCGCCGGTACTGAGTTCGGAGGTGCGCGGCGGGCCCACAGCGTCAGCAGGAGCGCCAAGCCGCAGGACAGCAACGGTAGAATCCAGCCGAACAGGTACTCGATATTCGGGACTATGAGGACTTGGCCCGGCTGTTGACCGAGATTGTCGAGTTGAGAAAAGGCGCCTTGCCCTCTGGTTACCAGGCGCCATTGTAGCTGGTGGGTGCCCAAATCGTCCGGCGCTCGCAGGGGAATTCGCAAGGTGATCGCTTGCCCCGACTGCACGGTCCTGCCAATCCGAATTCGGCGTCCCGTTTCGGCAGTGTGTTCCGCACTCTCCTTGGTCCACCTGTAGGTGAGCCGGACAGGTCCGTTCTTTCTCCATACAGACGGGCCTTCGTTGCGCAGGGTCACCTCGAGGCCGAACTGAGATCCCGCGAGGAGAACTCGAGGGACTTTCGCGCTGACGATCGAGAATGCTCTGGGTGGTGGTTGCGGAGCGCGAGCACCGGCATCACCGATGCAGATTGCCGTCAGGAGGACGGCAGCTAGTACGCTCAGCTTGCCGCTACAAGCATTTACGGCATTTCGCAACGAGGCGGGCGAGAAGTGCAGGCTAGTTGACATAGCCGAGAGAACGGAGCAACTTTGCATCGACTGCGAGGGCGCTTTTGGTCTGTTCTCGAGCCGTCACCGCATCGTCGAATCGGGTGAAAGTGCCCGCGTCAAGGAGACTTCGGTAGGTCTCGAGGCAGTCTTGCAGGCGGGTGGAACGGTCTCCGGTCGTATCTGCCAGGTCAGAGGCTTCGAGAGGGTCGTCTTCCAGGTTGAAGAAGCTGACTTCCTTGCGGGCGGTGACGATCAGCTTGAATGCGTCGCAATAGACCACGTGGCGATGAGCTACTCGCTCGACCAACGCAGGGTGTCGGCCGGCCATTTTGAGGTTTGTCTTGCGTGCCGATTCAGAGAAGTAGCTTCGGTAGTCGGCGGTCACTGGTTGATCGCTAACGGTGTCCAGAGTCGGAGAATCAGACAGTACGTGTGGGCGGTCAACCTCGAGCCAGTCCAATACCGATGGTGCAAATGCAGTGAGGCTTGTTGTCGCGGTGATTCGCTGCGGCGACCGGTAGCCCTTGGGCAGCCGAATGACCAGAGGTACTGCGAGTTGTTCTTCCCAAACGCTGAGCACATGTCCCAGTTCCTGATGGTCACCTAGCCCCTCGCCATGGTCGGATGTGAAGGCCAGTACAGTGCTCTCGAGCATGCCTCGGTCACGTAACAGTGAGACGACCTGACGGGCGGCATCATCGGAGGAGCGGACCGCGGCATCGTAGGCCGCTGCGTGGAGTCGGCGCTCTCGATCCGAAAACGGACGAAGCCCCGCGCTGATTTTCCATTTGACAGCAGCGTTACGCACCGGCCCGCCGTGCGACACCCCGAACTGCCGGCCGTATTTGGAAGTGTTATAGGGAATGTGGGTGTCCATGAAATTGACGAAGAGAAAGAGGCGACAGTTCCGCTCCAAGGCGCTATCGAGAACCTTGGGGATGGCCTCGAGGATCGACGCTGTCCGGTCCCTCTTTTTTCTGGAAGCCTGTTTGCGCCCGACGTTCTTGAAGGAATCGAAGCCCTGGGCGAGGCCGGTGCGTCGACTTACCAACGAGTTTGCCGAGAATCCTGTGGTGCAGAAATCATTGGCTCTTAGGGTCTCTGCCAGGGTTGTAAACTTCTCGTCCAGGAAAATCCTTCCCCATTGAGCGCGGTGTTGAGCCGGTTGAAGTCCGGTCAGTAGAGAAGAGTGGCTCGGTACCGTCCAGGGCGCCGGGGCCTTGGCGTTTTCGAATACCAAGGCTTCAGAGGCTAGCGACTCCAGAAAAGGCGTCGTGGGCTTCGGATAGCCGAAGAGGGACATTCGATCCGCCCTCAAGGTGTCGAAGACAACCAACACTAGGTGCTTGGGCGCGAGCCTCGCCGGCGATGAGCAGCGCCACTCGACCGAGCCTGAGGCAAGGAGCAAGAGACTCGCTGTAGAAGCCCGTCTCCATCGCTTCCAGATGATCACAGTCATTCCGCCGAGATGGCGGCAGCCTCCTCATGCGATGGAATGAATCGAGTCTTCGCCGGCGGAGATTCGAGCAAAGACGCGATCGGTCTACCGATCATGTCTGCACCCACGGGGATATCGAAGTATGCCAAGAGAGTCGGTGCTACATCGAATACGGTGCCGATCCGGGGAATGCTCGAGCCGCGCAGGTGGGTCATATCAATGGGTTCGGAGCGTGAACGGAATCCCAATCCCGACGCGATGATGACTCCCGGCGAGTTTCGATCTAGGCGTTGGCCGAGGGGATCTACCGACTGGTCATCTACGAGGTCCTTGCTGGGAGACTTTAAATTCACGCCGTGCAGTGACACGATGAGGAGCGCCCGGCGGGCCGGAAGCTGTGCAGAAATTTGCCCGATGGCGCGGTCAACGAAGCGGTAATAATCAGCAATAACCGACCTGAAATTGGCAATTTGCTCCTCAGATGGAGGAGGGCTGAACTTGAGGGGGTAGCGATAGGGTAGAAAATCATGACCGGCAATATCTCCACCGCCGAGATAGAGCGCCATGAGATCGAAGTCTTCGCTTGCCAGGTGCCGCATGATCTCGATATAAGCGAGATCGGATTCGACGGCATGCAACATACTCTTCCAGAGCCGGTCGGTCTCGATCGTGGTGGGCTGAGGGAGAGTTCTGAATATCTCGCGAGATCGTGACGGTAGCTCCCGTGCGACTCTTTGGTGAATTGCCAACAACTCGGAGCTCCTTTGGATGGGATGGACTTGGTTTTCCCAGCCTTCGATCAAGCCACCCTTTCGAGAGGCTCTGTTCGATGATCGTCGAGCCTGATCCAAGGACTGCGTCTGGGCGACCATCACACCGTACACCTGCTCTACGGGGTAAGTCATCCACCAACCAACGATGGCGCTTCGCCTTTGATAGTCGGACAATATATTCCAAAAGGCTTTCGTTTTGCGGTCGGCTTGGGTATAGAGTCGTCGCTCGTCACGCCCGCTTTTTCGCCGGGCAATGAGGCCGCGAATCCCGTGTTGGTCAGGGGACTTTCCGGTTGCCAGAGAAGTCCAGGTGACCGGCAGGAACTCTGAGCGTGTCGACTCGAGGGCACCGATAGAACCGGCCTCTATCAGCGCTGCGAGGTGAGGTAGCTTGCCGCGTCGAAGGAGCGGGAGCATCAGGTCCCAATCAAGCCCATCAACAGCTACCACCAATAGAGGGCCCCGGTATCTAAAGTCGGTAGGCTGGGCTCCACGGTCGCAGGCGATGCCGAACGCGGGCGTAATGATGAGGACTAGTAGTAAGCGCAGCAGATGCACCTCTCGTGGGAGCCGCCATGACCTCGGGGCCTGCGGTAGCCGGAAGCGAGGCGACTGTGACGTTGGACTCATGCCGGGAGACTGGAGATTGCGGGAAATCGTACCAGCCCGGTTCTAGGTCCCGAATCCTTGCTTCTTTAGGGCGGGCAAGAGCGGTATGCGTAATGACGTGAGGACTCCAATAGCGCTAGCTGCGACGCCGACTGCGAGTACGCTCGCCAGAGTGCCGGCCAGAGTGCCCCAGGGCACCTGACTCCCGGCGGAGAGTACGTGGGGGGCCACCGCGGCAAACCCTGACACCGAGCCGATGCCGATGCCCACGCACAGGAGAAAGGCGTTTTCGAGTAGCACGATAAGAGTGATTGAGCCACGCCGAAATCCGAAGGCGCGCAGTGTGGCGAGCTCGCCGCGACGCTCGATGACATTGCGGATCACCACGATACCGAGTCCGACTGTTCCAAGCAGGAGGCCCAGAGCTCCGAGCACCTGGAAGGTTTTGAGGTACATATTCTCTACGGCCTGAAATCCTGCGAGTTTCGTCGCGGCAGGAGTTGTGTCGAGGCCGTAGTCGGAGAGATTCGCCTCGAGGGCTTGTGAAGTGGTCTGCACCTGACCCTCCGGCAGGTCGACCAAGAAGTAACTGTATCCGGCGCGATCCGGAAAATGTTGGAGGAAATTTTCTTCAGAGATCAAGATCTCGCTCTGAAAGATACTGGTCTCGAGTAGTCCAACGAGACGTAGCTTGATGTCGTTGCCGTGCCCATCTTGAAGTTCCACATCCTCGCCGAGGCCGAGGTGAAGAATCCATACGGCTGAATTGTAATCGGCGATGGCCGGCACAACTCCCGGCTCGGACTTACCCAGCAAGAGTTCCCACGGATTTTCGAGCGATTGGGCGGCCTGCTGAAATTGAAATCTTCCTGTCTCTATGAAGTCCGGAGGTACGCCCAAGACGCGAGGTTTTTCAGGCTGGTAGAGGTTCAGGCAGCTGGCGTCCTCCCCCGGAAGCAGGCGCATCGGGTAGATTTCGACTTCAGCAGGCAATCCCGACTTCGCCTCGGGGCTCGACGGGGAACCCGACTCAGAGTTTGCGAAGGTCGGAAAAGCTCGTTGGAACTGCCGCAGGTTATCCAGTGGTGTATCGGTACCGGCGACGAGAGCGAATCCACCCGTTCCGGAGGAGTTCGAGTAACTTGAGCTCGGCGTAGTGTTTCGATTGGCCCCGACACTGACGAGCACGAAGCAGGCTGAACTGACCAGGGCCACGCTGAGCAGGCTACGACCAGGACTTCGAGCGCTGCTACGTATGGCGATTTGGGTGAGAGGAGGCAGCCTCGAAAAGCCGCTCGTTCCTCCCGATCGATGGCACCAAGACGAAAAGAAAGTGATTCCCGCGGCGCAGAGTGAGGTGCCGATTCCAAAAAACAGGGCAGGGGATTGTGCATCCAGAATGGTGGAGGCGAACAGGAGCGCCACCGCAATCGCGATGCAGCACCATCCGTAAAATCTGATGCGTCGCCCTGAACGAACCTTCGCCCGAGCTCCGAATTCTGCGGTACTTCCCGCCAGAAGCGCACTCGAGGTGTTCTGGGTGAGTCGGCGAGTCGTCTTCCAGATCACCCCCAAGACGAGGAGCATCGAGCCACAGTAGCCGGCGACCAGGGTCGGCAACTGAATGTCCAGCGCGAGAAAAGGGGAATCGACCAGAGCCAACCACCAGGAAGTCAGAGCACCCATGAGCCAGTGAGCGTAGCCAATCGCCAGGACGGTGCCGGCGAGGCCACCGAGGGCCGCCACGACCCCCCCCTCGGCAAGCAGCTGATTTCGAACCGTCCTTACCGGAGTTCCTATGGCCAAACGGAGTCCGACCTCTTTGGCGCGGCGATCGACGTTCAGGCTGAAGAGCAAGCCTACGAGGAGGGCGGCGGACGCGATGAGAAACATGCTGAATCCGAGAAACAGGCCGGTGAAGTCCGTGGCGCCCTTGGCCGCTGCCAAGCCTTGCGCTTTCACCGCACGAAACTCGAGACCCAGTGAGGCGGGAGAGAGTTCGGCGAGAAAATCCGCTTCGAATTGCTGGAGCAGCGGCGCGACCTCGGCATCGGCTGGGAAAATGATGCGCATCGAGGTGAGCTCGCCGAATCGGCTGCGCCAAAGGTCGCCTCCGGTCGTGAGGGTCACGAACGCCTTCGGTGTGGCTTGGTAGAGGTCCCAATAATCTTCATCCTGCGGCCGGATTGCCGCGAGATCGACCGGGAACGGCGGATCCCAATCGGACATATGAGCCGCATCGGAGATGCCGGGATATGCCGGCGTGAGCTCAGGGTCGCCGGCTAGGCCCTCCATCTTGACGATGCCGGCGATCTGAAAATCGGCTGTTGCAGTCTCCAGTTCGTCCCTGCTGTCAACTACGTAGAACTCCATCGTGAGCAGGTCTCCGACCTGGGCCTCGAGGTCGTTTGCGGCCCATTGGTTCAGGAGAATTTCGTTGGCGGCAATGTGGCTGAAGTCGGGCCGAGTACCTGCTTCGCCGCGATGATCAGCCCGGTTGGAATCGTTGGCTGACTGCAGAGACGCGAGAGCGCGAGCTGGCAAAGCCGCCACGGTCGAGTAGGGTAGCGAACGCTCGTTTAGCCGCATCTCGTTGGCGAGATAGGTAATGATCGGCAAGACTTCGAGGCCTGCCTCAGTGGCTACTTGGGTCGCCGCTACGACAATCTGTGGTCGCAGGACGAATTCTCGGCTCTCGATTGTGGCTTTGCGATCTCCTGCCTCGACGGTGATCC
>JAZFTL010000276.1:0-2179 GCA_036446675.1 Thermoanaerobaculia bacterium | reverse complement strand
GAGCTCGGACTGCTCGATCAGCGAGGCCATCTATGATGATAAGCAGCACTGGTACAGTCGGCGATTCATGGTCATGAATGGCGGACTTGCCCACCTTCGGGAGTCTCTGTTCCAAAACGCTGGTAACGATTCGTAGCCCCCTGCCAACTGCGGAGTCACTGTCGGAAGTGTCGAGTAGGGGCCAGTCGTAGGCCTCGGCCTGCTGCAGAATGTGGTCATGAATAAATCGGATCGAGGAAAAATTTTCGAGATAGCGTTCAGCCCGTCGGATCCCGAATCTGCTCCTCGTTAGAAAACGAGTACGGTGAACCTCTTCATCGAGGGTAGCGAGCACCAGGGGGACTTGGTAGGCGGCCCCTTCCAGATCAGCGAAAGGCACTCTGGCTGGATGCAGGTGAGTACCTTCGACCAGAATGTTCATATTCTCGACAATGGCACGTTCGACAACGGCCCGAATTCCAACGCAAACTCGGGTGGCTTGTTCCTCGAAAGTCGCTGCTAAACCCTTGGCGAACTCGGGATCTCGCGGCGATCCGAAGTGGTCACCCTGGGTGGCGAAGTCATAGGGCTCGACGACCTCGAAACTGGAGCTATGCAGCGCCGGGAGAATCGAACGAGTAAACACCATCCGCATCACTTGGCGAATGGTGTCGGAAGCGTTAACGCGGTAGATGCGTAGCAGGGGAGCCAGCTCGAGGGCGAAGGTTGACTTGCCGGTACCGCTGGCGCCGCCGATGTAGACGACCAGCGGGCGAGGCAGCCGATGGATCCGCCGAATAAGTCGGTAGTTGCGAGCCGTCTCTCCTCCTTCATGCTCTTCGAGGAGATCGCCGATCTGCCGGGCGATCTCGGTACTGGGGATCAGGTCGACTTTGTGGGTACGCAAATCACCTTCAAGAGCGATGACCATCTGGTAGGCACGGTCGAGGTCGAGACCCGCTGCCTGGATGCTCCGGGCCAGCAGCCCGCGTGAAAAGGGGGCGATGTCTCCACCATGGCTGACCCGAATCCCATGACCTGGGGGAGCTGGTTTCTTTTCAGCCGGCGTAAGTCGCCCTCCAGTCGCCCTCTCGAGCTCTCGAGCCACACGGTCTCGCAGCTCACTTGAGGTTACTTCTTGACGGTCTGAGAAATGACCTCGGACTGCTCGTGCGACGGCGTAGGCCTGATCAAAGCCGAGCCCCCTTTGGATCAGGTCGTGAGTGATCATTCCTCGCAAGAACAGGCGGCGAGTCCCATCTGGATTCAGGACATATAGTGAATCTCGCTCGCTCGAGTCGGCTCTATCCCGGTTTCGTCGTTTACCTGAACTCATACCGAACTCCGTTCACACATCTGACCACGCTGGACTATTTTTGGGGTAACGAACCACTTTAGTTGTCCGAGTCCGAAGTCGATTCGAGTCCAAACATCGATGGGGAAATCGATGCGAGCGATCGCGGCGGTCGGAAATGGGAAGCTTCCTCCGCCGACAAAGTCGCTCAACATGGACGAAGACGTAGGTTCGTGGCCTGCCAGCATGAGGGAGTCGATGGAGTTATTCTGACCTTGAATGATGTTCAAAATCCTGTCGGGAGACTGACTGTAGAGTTCTGGAGTGATGACGATTGGGCACCTCCAGGCTCCGGCGCCAACCGCCAGATCTACCGTCGACCTGGCCCGTGTTGCTGAGGAGACCAACACATTTTGCGGGACTTGGCGCAGCGTGGACAGGAAGCTGCCCATGCTGCGGCTCGCCAAGCGGCCTCTATGGTTCAGGGGCCGGTCATGATCGCTTTCCGATTTTGACTGCCAGTCGGACTTGGCATGCCGCATGATCAGGATAGTCTTCATATCTTCGGTCTCCAGCAACAGGTCGCCGTCAGTCTTCAATTGTAGCCTGTGGATAGAAATCGAGTTTATTATCGTAGCGTTGTTTGCTCGCCGGAGAGAGTGAGGTGATCGCTGTCGGATTGAATTCGGTTCATGAGAATTGCACTCATTGGAGATGTTCACGCCAACCTCCCAGCCGAGCAGATGGCGATACAGGGGAGAAGCTTCGATTTTGTAATGAGTGAAGATCGTTGAGTAGCAGGAAGGATTGGGCAAGTGCGCTCTTATGAGGGTGCTGCATCCAAGGGCAGTGCGACGAGCTCCTCGAGCTGGGCGCGAATCTGTCGCGATGAGAATTCCGAGATCA
>JAZFTL010000275.1:0-6271 GCA_036446675.1 Thermoanaerobaculia bacterium | reverse complement strand
CGAATGGGCAGAAAGTCGTCTACAAAAGGAAGGGCCGTGGACATCCCCTCGACCAGCGGTTGGTACCCTTGTCCGCCAAGGTGGGGATTGAGCAAGATCAACCGATGACAGCGGTGCTGGAGGAAGCGCATCTCCTTTCTTAGCGTGCTGGGGTCGCCGCGTTCGCAGCCATCGCTGATGATCAGGACGATGCTGCCGCGGTGCAGGACCTGGCGGCTCCAGCGGCGATTGAAGGTGGCGAGGCTCTCGCCAATCCGGGTGCCCCCTGACCAGTCGATGACCTGTCGGGCGGATTCGGCGATGGCCCGGTCGATGTTTCGCAGGCGTAGCTCTCGGGTGAGTCGGGTCAGTCTCGTGCCGAACGCAAACGTCTCTACGTCCTTCAATCCGCGGGCGATGCTGTGCAGAAACTGCAACAGCAGACGCGAATATTTCTCCATAGATCCGCTTACATCGGCCAAAGCAATGATCGGACGTTGCTTTACCTTCTGGGAACGGCGCAGTAGGTTGATTGGCACCCCACCGTGTCTAGCGGCGTCCCTCAAAATCGCGCGCAAGTCAAGGCGTGGCCCCCTGTGACTCGGCTTGAAGCGTCGGGTTCGGCGCTCGCTGATCTTCCACCGCATTCCGCGAATGAGCTTCTTGACCGCCTCGAGTTCTTCCGACGACATGTCGCCGAAGCGGCGGCTCATGAGAGCTTCGTTGGCGCTGAACCTGCCCGCCTTGTCGTCGACTTCCCCTTCTTCGAGCACTTGCCGTGAGTTGAACTCCTTGTAGCTCGAAATATTGAAAGGTTGCCCGGAAATCGCGAGGGGGTCTTGTGGTCGTCTGAGAGGTCGGCGCTCCCCACGGGTTTGATGCATCCAGAATTCTTCGAACACCGCGTCGAAGAGGCTGAGATCTTCAGCGCGCGTTACAAGCAGAGAGCGGGAGGCGTAGTAAACATGGTCGCGCTGGCCCAGGTCGATGCATTCGAGGGCGCGCAGGAAATCGATGTTCTGGCCCATCGTCACCTGCAGGCCGGCCCGTCGCAGCATCTTGGAAAAGTGGAGCTGATTGGTGACGAACGGCGAAGTGTATTCCGCGATCATGAGTCAACTACCTTCAGTGGCCTCCCGGATCAACTCCTGTGCGATCGGTCCGCGCACCATCTCGACATCGTCTCGGTATTTGAGCAGGAGGCCAAGGGTTGACTCGAGGAGTGCTGCATCGAGCGCCGTGGAATGCAAATGCTGCAGGGCCTCAGCCCAGTCGAGTGTTTCTGCGACTCCGGGCGCCTTGTAGAGCTCCTGCTGCCGAAGGGCTTGGACGACCCGAACCACCTGAGTGGCAAGCCGTTCGGTGATGCCGGGAATCTTCATCTCCACAATCTGCATCTCACGCTCGATCGTGGGATAGTCGATCCACTGGTAGACGCAACGACGTTTGAGCGCGTCGTGTACTTCTCGGGTTCGATTGGACGTGATGATGACGACGGGTCGATGCTTTGCCCGCAGCGTTCCCAGCTCAGGAATGGTGATCTGGAAGTCGGAAAGAAGCTCGAGGAGAAAACTTTCGAATTCTTCGTCGGCGCGATCGATTTCATCGATCAGCAGTACCGCGGGACGGTCGAGATCGGACTCGATTGCTTTCAGCAGCGGTCGTTCGAGGAGAAACTCCCGTGTGAAGACGTTGTCGGAGCCGCTCTTACCGGCTTCACTGCTGTTGGCCTGAATTGCTAAGAGCTGCTTCTGGTAGTTCCATTCGTAGACCGCCTGACTGATGTCGATTCCCTCGTGACACTGCAGTCGAATGAGCGAGGTGTCGAGGGCGCGGGCGAGCACCTTGGCAACCTCGGTCTTGCCGACTCCGGGCTGCCCTTCCAAAAACAGAGCCTTGCCCATCTTGAGTGACAGGTAGATGCTAGTGGAGAGGCTCGTATCGGCAACATAGGAGTGCCGCGAGAGCTCGGCGGTCGTCTCGTCGATGGATTCGAACAATTTTGGGTCACTCTCCGGGTGATGGTTGATCAAGACTAACTTCGGGTCGAAAAAAGCGTATCACGCGACCGGGTGCCCGCATGGGCGGTCCCTAGGGTGACTCCCGAGGACCGCATCCTCGAATTACGCGGAATCCCTGCCGTCGGGCAGGTCTTCAGGGCGGTCGAGATCTCGCAGCCGTTCGACCGGCCAATCAAGGATTGCCGACGAGCCAGAGTATCGTTCGGCGACCGATCGCGGACAGCGCTCCAACGATAGATCGAGCAGATCCGTGAAGAGGTCTCGACCGAACAGGGTGGGTGGTGCACTGACATCATCGTAGTGAGACTGAACGAGCTTCAACCCGGATGATCGAAAAACCTTCACCATGTCGTCCAGCATAGTTGCCGTCACGAAAGGCATGTCTCCCAGGATCATAATTGCGCCTTCAACGTGGTCGGGGAGTGCCCTGATGCCCGCCTGCAGCGAGGTGGTTATGCCCTCCTTGAAAGATTGATTGAAAACCGGCTGGTAGGCCAGGCGGTCGAGAGCTGCGGCGGTCAGTTCGCGCTCATGCCCTACCACTACCAGGACCGGGTCGAGCCCGGCATCGACCGAACGTTTGACGATGCGCCGAATCATCGGCTCGCCACCAATTGGCAGGAGAAGCTTATTGCGCCCCATGCGGGTCGACATTCCCGCCGCCAGGATGATTCCAGCGACGGGCACTTGCCTACGATCCATGATCGAATAGTAGCAGGCTGGGGTATCTGTGGAGGACTATCGAAGAGCCCAGATCTCAGGCTGCGGAGAGCGGACACCAGTGTCCTCTTGCTTGATCTGGCCCGGATTACTCTCTGTTCAAAGCAGTTGTCTCGAGTCGGCAGGTATTTGTCGAGAGCAGAGGATTGCCCACCAATTCTTGACAACTAGGAGTAGGGAAATGAGCATCTAAGGTGAGGTTTCGCCAATGCAGGATAGACTCCGGGTGTGAAGTTCTTTCGTCTTTTCTTGCTGGTTTTTTGCCTCGCCTTGCCGATTGAGGCGCGGCGCTTCGACGAGCTCGAACCATGCAAGCTACCGACCATTGGGCTCGGAACCAAGGCCGATGCGCGGTGCCTCAGCGTAAATGTGCCGATGGACTATCGGGTTCGAGCTGGGGAGACGTTGGCTCTTTCGGTGAAGATCCTTCCGGCCATAGATCGTGCCTTCGAGCCGGACCCTCTCTTCTTCCTTGCAGGAGGCCCTGGTCAGGCCGCCAGCGAGGTCTGGGGACTCATGGGTTCTGCTCTGCAATCGATTAATCGGAGGCGCGACATCGTATTGGTGGATCAACGAGGAACAGGCGATTCCAACCCGCTACAGTGTGAAAGTGAAGACGAGTTGGTGGCGATATCGGTCGAAGAGTCGCTCAAAATCATCCAGTCCTGTCTCGAGACCTTCGACGACGATCTCGGCCTTTTCACGACGCGTGAAGCGGTCGAAGACTTGGAAAAAGTACGCCGGGAGTTGGGCTACGACCGGGTGAACGTGTTGGGTGTGTCCTACGGAACGCGCGTTGCCCAGCGCTGGGCGAAGGCGTATCCGGGAAGCATTCGAACAATGATCCTCGATGGGGTCGTGCCGCTGGATTTTTCGGTGGGAGAGGCGATCTCGCTCGACGCCGACCGGGCCCTGACTCTGCTCATCGAACGCTGCCGGACGGAACCTGGATGTGATGAGGCCTTTCCGGATCTCCGCAGACGTTTTCTCGCCCTATTGAACGGGCTCGAGGAGAAACCGCGCCCACTGGAGATGACTGATCCCACTACCGGGGAGATCCATGCCTTCACGCTCGAGGCTTCTGATGTGGCCTTGATCGTCCGGTTGTTGAGCTATTCGCCGGAGACATCAGCTCTCATCCCACTGATGATCGAGGAGTCCATACAGGGCAAGCCGGAGTCCCTGGTGGCGATGGGAACGGTGGTCGCAGGAAGCTTGGACTCGCTCTATCAGGGGATGTTTTTTTCCGTGCTGTGTGCCGAAGACCTGCCGTTTGTCGATATCGACGCTGTTGTCGAGGCGGCCCGGGACACCTATGCCAAAGGTTCTCCGATACGAGACTTCTCGGTGATTTGCGACGCTTGGCCGAGCCGGCCAATGCCCGCAGAGTATCGAGAGCCCCTTGTGTCGAACATCCCTACTCTACTGTTCTCGGGAGAGGCCGATCCGGTGACTCCACCCAAGTATGGTGAGCGGGTAGCGGCCGGCCTGTCCGAGTCGCTTCATCTCGTAGCACCTACTATGGCGCACAACGTCTCGATACGAGGTTGTGCGCCCAAGCTTGTGCAGAAATTTCTCGAGCTGGGAAGTGTCGACGAGCTCGATGGCTCGTGCATCGATGAACTTCGTGCGATGCCCTTTTTTGTGAATCGAGTGGGGCCACAACCGTGATCACGGTCACCGATTTGGCCAAGAGCTTTGGCGACGTTGAGGCGCTCAAGGGGATAAGTTTCGAGGCGCCAGATGGTTGTATCACAGGCCTTCTGGGACCGAATGGCGCCGGAAAGACCACAGCGCTACGAATTCTCTACACCGTACTGAAACCTGACCGAGGTACAGCGGAGATCGATGGCGTGGATGTCGTGGTTGATCCGATCGGAGCTAAACGGTCTCTCGGAGCCCTTCCAGACTCGAAGGGTCTCTATCCACGGCTCACCTCGCGGGAGAATATTCGGTATTTTGGACGCCTACAGGGAATGAAACAGGCCGTCCTGGAGAATCGAATCGACGAGCTGGTGGACCTACTCGACATGCGAGAGATCGAGGACCGCCGTACCGAAGGATTCTCCACCGGAGAGCGCATGAAAGTGTCGATTGCGCGGGCGCTGGTGCACCGACCCCAGACCATTCTGCTCGATGAGCCCACCAGCGGTCTTGATGTGATGTCCACTCGAGCCATGCGAACTTTTATTCGGCGACTTCGAGACGAGGGGCATGCGATTTTGTTTTCGAGCCATGTGATGCAGGAAGTGGCCGCTCTGTGTGAACATATGGTGATCATTTCCCGGGGTAGGGTGGTGGCGACCGGATCTCCGGACGAGCTGCGACGGCAGACCGGCGAGCCTGAGCTGGAAGACGCCTTTGTTGCGGCAATCGGCACGGCAGAGGGACTTGGCTGATGGGGCTTGTGTGGGATCAAGTTCTCCTTGTTTTTCGTAAGGAAGTCAAGGATAACCTACGTGACCGTCGCACCCTGATGGCCGCCCTTCTGTATCCTCTGTTGGGGCCGGTCTTGGTAGTAGGAATCCTGGTTGTAATGGGCAGTTCTTTGCGAAAAGACGCCGAGAAAACTCTCGAGGTGCCGGTGGTGGGTGCAGAAAACGCACCGTCTCTCATTCAGTTCATCAGTCAGCAAGACGTAGAGGTGCTGGAGCCTCCAGAGGATCCAGTGGAGGCGGTGCGGAGCGGAGAGCTCGACGTCGTATTGGTCATTCCCGAGGATTATGGCGAAAAATTCAACACCGGCCGGCCGGCTAAGGTAGAGCTGATAGTAGATGACTCGCGCGACTCGAGTCGGCTGGAAGTACGACGCCTCGAGGGGCTCTTGAACAGCTACAGCCGGCAGATTGGATCGTTGCGGCTGATGGCCCGGGGAGTTAATCCGACGATCGCTCGTGCCCTGGCGGTACAGCATCGGGACCTTGCTACTGATCAGAGTCAGGGCGCGAGAATCCTTGGGATGGCTCCCTATTTCATTGTGCTCTCGATATTTATGGGAGGCCTCTATCTGGCCATTGACACAACCGCCGGGGAGCGCGAACGGGGATCTCTCGAGCCCTTGCTGATCACCCCGGTATCGCGGGGCGGATTGGTGTCAGGCAAGGCCCTGGCAACCCTCCTCTTTACGCTCGCGGCGCTGGTTGAAACCTTGATCGCTTTCGCGGTGATTCTCAATTATGTCCCTATCGAACGTTACCTGGGCATTCGAATTGGGATGAGCGGCAAGGCGCTGTGGCTGATTTTCTTGATCAGCTTTCCGATGGCGCTGCCGGCCACGGCGCTCCAGATGCTCATTGCCAGCCTCACGAGAAGCTTCAAGGAGGCTCAGAATTATCTAGCGGTGCTGCCCCTGGTGCCGGCCATTCCCGGCATGTTGCTCGCCTTCCTGCCGGTAAAACCGAAACTCTGGATGATGCTTGTGCCGACCTACGGGCAACAGATCCTGATCAGCCGGGCCTTGCGAGATGAGCCCATCTCTGGGCTCCATTTGGCAACCTCTATCGGGGCGAGTCTTGCGGTGGGTCTGCTGGTTCTCATCGTCGTGGGCAAAC
>JAZFTL010000274.1:0-2930 GCA_036446675.1 Thermoanaerobaculia bacterium | reverse complement strand
AGTAAACGATCCGCGATCCTTCGATCTTCCGGATCACTACACAGAGGCACTACACTTCATTCGAGTCGAACTCGATTTCTCCGACACGGTGAGTTCACTTGCGGAGATCACCTTCGGAGGTGCGTTCGCCGACGACGTAAGCACCGAACTCACAGCAGTTCCTATTTTCCTGGGAGAATCCGACCAACCTCCCGAATCCGAGGCACTTCGCGGCGTGTCTCGAAAAAGCAGTCGACCGCTGTCGGTTGTGGCAGTTGAAAAAGGTCCGGCGGTGCTCCTAGCTGTACTGGACGAGAGTGCGAAAGAGGCTCTGCTTCGGTTCGGAAAGCTCAACTCTCGAGACCTCGAGCACTTGATTGCGCAGGAATACGTCAACCAGACGCGGAGTGTCTTCGCCCGGGGGAATTCTCGAGAGCTTAAGAAAATTGCTCGGAGCGGCTCCGCCCGCAAGGTCAGTCGGAGCTTCCTGCGAGAGAGGGCGGAACTCAGCAGTGATTTGCAACTTCAATTCCTCTGGCCATTCGCTGAGCGCCAAGAGCGACTCACCTCGGCGGTGGATGTTTTTCACTCGTCCAAGCACTTCACTAGTGAAGATGGTGGCCTCTATTGGATCTTGATTCAAGCTGAACCGAGCGCTGAATCCTCGGGGCCGCAACGGCTCGCCGATGCCGTGGCCTCTGCCGCGGTCTTGGTGGCCCGCCGCAATAGGCGGAGAGCGGTAATCCTAATTCTAGGAGAGGACCCAGTAGACGCCAGCTATCTGAGACCTGCTCAAGTTCAAAGATACCTCGAGCTTCTTCGGGTTCCGCTCTTCGTGTGGTCAACTGGAAACAATGCCGGCAACCTTTCGCGGATATGGCTAAACGTAACCCAGCTTTCTTCTTTCCGTGATCTCGAGCGCGCCGTGAAACACCTGCAGCACCAACTGGAGCGGCAGCGTATCGTCTGGATTGACGGAGTGCATCTGCCTCAAGATATCGTCATCAGTTCTGCAGATTCCGAGTTTTCACTCGCCCAATGATTCGATCCTGGTTATGAAGGGTGACTACCGACGCAGAGAGCCCGTCTGCCTCTCTTGCCTTGATCTGCATAATCTAACGAGTCGGTTCCCTCAGCTCTCCCATCCCGGAATTCTCTCGACCAGCAGGATCCCTTGCGTCTGGGAACCTCCTCCAGGCTGGCCGAGACTCTGTTACCGAAAACATCGGTATGGCTCAAGCCGAGAGTATGTCTTCAGAGCTTTCCCGACTACGGAGTCGTGACAGTGGCGATCATCGATTCGGAAGTTGAGGTAGCGGCAAACGCGGGCGCTTCATCGCAGCCTCTCCAGATAGGCTTGAATCTGCCTGACTCGATCCGGACTCGCAGCGTTGAGTGCCAGGGCACGCTTGAGAATGGGTCGCGCCCGTGAATCGCTACCGCTCTCGGCCAGGAGTTGACCCAAAATGAAATGAGCGTCGCGATCCTGTGGGCTGATTGAAGCGAGCTGCGACAGAGTCCGAATCGCCGCTTTCCGGTCGTCGGCTTGCAGATGCCAGACCCCTATGTTGAAGAGAACTTCCGGGTTACCGGGCTCAACCGCGAGTGCTCTCTGTAGAAATGCACCTGCTTGAAAGTGTCTCCCCTGCTTCGCGTGGAGGACTCCGAGGCCCATGAGTGGCTGCAGGGAAGTCGGATCGAGGTCCAGGGCGAGCTCGTAGTGCTCGATAGCGCCCACCTCGTCGCCGAGAGAAGCGAGGATTCGACCCAACTCGTTGAGGGCTACGATGGAACTGGGCTGAAACTCGAGAATCGCTTCTGCATGCCCTTTCGCGCCCAGCAGATCACCGGCTGCGAATAGGGCGCGGCAGAGCTGGTAGTGCGCCTCTTCCTGGTTGGGATCGAGCTCGATACTGTGCTCGAGCAACTCTCGGGCCTTTTCGAGCTGTCCATTCTGGTTGTAATTCACGGCCAGATAGTTGAGCACGGCCAGGTTGTCGGGATCCTCCTGAACAATCTCCTCTAACTGCGAGATCCCGTGCAGCACATCGCCGCTGCGGACACTCTCGATCGCCTCTCCGAAGAGGTCGAACAGATGTCGGACTTGGTGCGGATCGGCCCCCTCCGCTCCAAGCTTGTCAGCGATCGGCTCTACCGCCGAGCCACCGGTCACCAGGTAGCCCAGGCTCTGGAGCTTGCGGATCGCCTCTTGGTCGGGCACGGCCACTGCGTCGACAGTGTCGTCGGAGCGATGCTGTTCCAGCCACCGTGCCAGCTTACGCTCCATCTCTGAGAGCAGCTCGGGCTCCTGTCGCGACAGGTCGACCACCTCGTCCGGGTCTTGGTCGATTCTGAAGAGCTTCGGCACCGAACCGTAGATCAGTTTGTGGCTTTCGTCGCGGAGGCCACGCAGCGTACTCCATCCGTGCTGAAGACGGCCCACCATCGATTCCATGTAGACGGTGCGGTGTTGCGGCTGCTCAGCCGGCGGCAGGAACAGCGAATAGCCCTGTTGCTCGGACGAGGTCTCAAGGTTCAGCAGGTCGAGCACGCTCGGCATGACGTCGACGAGCGAGGCAAGGCGATCGTCCTCGATCCCGCCGGCGCCACCGGGAATGCGGAAGATCAACGGGATCCGCACGGTCGTGTCGAAGATCAGCAGGGCGTGGGTCGGCTCGCCGTGATCGAGTAAACCCTCGCCGTGGTCGGCGGTGAAGACGATCAACGTGCTCTCGTTCAGACCCTGTTGCTCGAGTTCGCGAATCACCTGTCCTAGCTGCTCGTCGGCAAATGAGATCTCCGCGTCATACGGATCCGGACTCAGGCTCCGATGGGGCTCGGGCGGGTTCTTCGGTCCGTGCGGATCGAAGTAGTGCAGCCACACGAAGAACGGCTGCCCCTTTGGCGGGCGGTCGCGGAGCCAACGGTTCGCGGCCAGCGACACGAGGTTA
>JAZFTL010000273.1:0-2436 GCA_036446675.1 Thermoanaerobaculia bacterium | reverse complement strand
CGCGACTCACCTCGGTAAAGCGGCCGTCACCCTCATTGCGGAAGAAGCAGTCAGGGGTCGCCTCATATACGGCCGGGTGGCAGTAGGCGCGGATTCCAGTCTGCGCATTGCCGCACCATTTGTGGTTGTCGAAATCAAAGTCGAGGTAGTTCGTGACGTAGAGATCTAGGTCTCCATCTCCATCTGGGTCGAAGAAGCCGGCGCTCGCGCTCCAGGAGTCACAGGAAACTCCCGCAATTTCGGTTACATTCTCGAAGCTGCCGTCGCCGCGGTTTCTGTACAACACATTGGGTCCGAAGTTAGTGACGTATAAATCGAGATCCCCATCACGGTCGTAGTCTCCGTAGCCGGCTCCCATGCCGTAGCCGCTGTCACCGACGCCGGCCTTCGCCGTGAAGTCTTCGAAAGTACCATCAGGGAGTTGGCGGTAGAGGCGATTCGTCGAGTGCCAGGGCAGGGCTGCGGTCGAGGGTGCTTGGGGCGTATTTGGTTCAATCGCTGAGCCCTGAACGAAGTAGAGATCGAGGCGCGAGTCGCCGTCGAAATCGAAGATCACGACACCGGAGCCCATATTCTCGATCATGTACTTCTCGCCTGTTCCGTGATGTTGGTGAACGAAGTCGATTCCCAATGCGGTGGTCTGGTCGTCGAAAAGAGAGGTCGGTGGAGGGTCGTCCGGAAGAGGGGCACGGAGGGCAGGTGTGCCTTGAGCAGCCGATGCAGCCGCCCCAATTAGAGCGAGAATCAGGCTGTCGGCAGAGAGTTGCAGCAAGCTTCGCAGGCGCATGGTTCAGGAAGTCTCTCGAATGTCAGTTGGGAAGGCGCATCGACTCATGGAGTCGCGTGTGAAGCGAGCAGCATCCGGCCTCTAATCGAGTTGATGGAGGCGCCGTAGTGCTTCGGCATGATGCTGTCTCAGGGTAGGGTCCTTCAGTCCTAAGTCCATCGCCGCTTGAAATGCTTCAATCGACACTCGAAAATCCTCTTGACGATAGGCGATTTCACCCAACAGTGCCTGGGCCTCGATCAGTTTTGGGTCGAGGGTCAGACTTCGTTGAATGGCCGCTCGTGCTTCTTCCAGACGTCCAAGACTCAAGAGAATGAGCCCTTCCAAGTAGTGATTCTCAATTTGCCACGGGACCAACTGGCGCGCTGCAACGACGCTAGCCAGAGCTTCCTCGACGTGCTGCATGGAGAATAGGACTTTACCTTGAAGCGTCAAAGTACGGGGTTCATTCGGGTGTTCATTGAGGAGGCTCTCGAGCCGAGTCAGTGCTTCGGAAAGATTGTTTTTCGCTGCGAGAGCTTGAGCCTCGTTGAGTGCAGTGCCGATCTCCTTCTCGTTGAGATCTCGTCTGTCTTGCACCTGCTTGAGTTTCTGAAAAAGAAGCAATTCCTCCTGTGCCCCGACAAGGTCTCCTGAGGCGCGCCGGGCGAGCCAGAGGCGGTAATGAACTTGAGGGAGATCCGGCAACAGTTGTCGGGCAATCTCCAAAAAGCCGATTGCTTCCTCGAAGCGCCCTGCTCCCATTAACAGTTCGGCCAATTCCAAGTGAACTTGATCGGGTCTAGGAACGCCCTGTTCGAGAGCTCTTAGGAGCTGAGAAACAGCCTCCTCGCGGCGCTCAGGATCGTTGGAAAGGGCTAGCCCGGCAACCAAGTAGAGCTCTCCTTCGTCGGGATAAGCGCCGAGAGCCCGCACTGCAAGCCGCAAGGCTCGGTCCGATTCTCCTTCAGATAGCAACAGGAATCCTAGTTGAGCGTCTAAGGCGGGCAAGTTCAGGCCCCGTTCCCGGCCGGCTTCGAGGAGATCTATGGCCTCGACGGTTCGGTTGGTGTCTCGGAGCAGGAGCGCGGAGATAAGGTAGGCGTCTGGATCCGAAGGCTTGATGTGCCGGGCTTTGGAGAGTTGTTCCAAGGCCTCCGGTACGTCACCTAGCCCAGCGAGCACTCGACCAGCGATCAGGTGTGGCGCAAAGCTTTCAGGGTCTGTAGCGAGCGCGCTTCTGGCGAACTTCAGCGCTTCAAGGAGCGCTCCCTGTCTCTCCTCAATCTCGCTGAGCCCGAGCCAGGCCGGGGTGGCTCCGGAATCGATCTCCGTTGCCTCCAAGAACTTCTCTCGTGCTGCTTTGAGGTCATTGAGATGCAAGAAGCGGGTGGCCTCAGTGATGAGAAGATCTACTTGTTCATGATGTGCAGCTTGGGCTACGCCTCCCGTGATGCCAACGTTGGCGGCAATCAGCAGAACGAAAGAGATGACTTTGGCACGGCGGTCACTGTTGCGAAAGGTCATCAGCGGACTAGGAGATAGCTGCCTACTAGTGAACGAGAAAGCGCTCGACGACTTTCGGGTCGCCGTCATTGGGAGCTGCTTTCAAATCAAGCAGCAAAGCGAGAAGATTGTAAATATGAACACTCTCGAATCGATCCACGAGG
>JAZFTL010000272.1:0-2565 GCA_036446675.1 Thermoanaerobaculia bacterium | reverse complement strand
CTTTTCCATGACGATCACGCGTGAGTCGGTGCGTAGTTTGTAGTCGAGTTGACCGCGACCTACATCAAGAGCATAAACCTTAGTTGCCCCGCGTTGAAGCAGACAGTCGGTGAATCCTCCTGTCGAAGCGCCGACATCGAGACAGACCATTCCCTCAGGATCCAGCCCAAAGTGGTCCAACGCGCCTTCCAGCTTGCGTCCTGCCCGGGAAACATATCGTTCCTTGGGGGCGTCGACGACGAGAGGCGCAGAAAACAACACCGGCGTTCCAGGCTTATCCACCAAGTTCCCGTCGACCTTGACCGCTCCAGCCATGACGGCCCTACGAGCTCTCTCGCGGCTCGGAAACAGTCCACGCCGATACAGCAATTGATCCAACCGCATCGACTCTATCCGCTCTTTCTCAGCCAAGAGCTGCACCTTCGCGATCAGCTTCCTGTCCACGATTCGCCAGGCAGAAAGGTACCGCCGCCACAAAGAGCACGATTCGGTGCACTTCGGTGTCTCCCCAATTATTCTCGAAGAAGCCCGCAATATTGAACGCGGCGAGCCCCAGAAAAACGCCCATGAACAGATCGGCATCCGAGTCGTCGTCATCCGATGCGGTGTCATACCTTCGGTAAGCGAAACACAATGCAGCTCCCATGAACCATAGGTAGGCTCCGAGGCTCAATAAACCTGAGTCTGCCCCAATCTGGAGAAATGTATTGTGCAAATGGGGAACCAGCGCTCGCGGTGCGCTGGGATGTCGATACAGGGGATACCGGGCTCGAACCACGCCCGGGCCCAACCCAAACAGAGGCCGCTCGCGAATCATCTTCAACCCAGCTTCGACCATACAAACACGGTCGTAATTCGAAGTGTCTGCTAGATCACCGATGGAAATGACCCGATGCAACAGGGGTACCGGAGCTAGGATAATGAACAACACCGCTGCAGGTAGGTAAGCGGCCAGGTAGCGAGGTGCCCGCAAAATCAGCAACACGGTAAAGGTGAGCCCTAGCGCCACCCAACTGCTCCTGGTAAGACTCCCCAGCAGAGCGAGATTGATGACGACGAGCGCTATCCGGCGCCACCAACTCTGCCAACCCTTGCCGCAAATCATTTGAGCTATCAGCAGCATATCCGCGATGAGTAGAATCCCGGCGAAGGTCATGTAATGCGAGAAAGGGCCTCGAATTCGATTGAAAATCTGGCCCGACCCGGTAAAAAACTGGGCGAGTCCAAAAATCGCCAACAACGCGACAACGCCAATCAACACATCGACAAGTTTTCGAGTCTGAACCCGGCCTCTAACCAACACAAAGGCTAGCGGAAAGGTCAGGTACGAGAGGATCTGCCGGAGTTCAAGAAGACTGGTGCGTGGCTCGTACGAGACGACGGCCGAGCAGACCAGTAGGGCGATGAATAAAACCAGGGGAAGAAGGGCGCTCTTAACCTGCCGCCATGGATACTTTCTAGACCCAGAACGCCGCAATGCCTGGAAGGCGGCCGCAGTAAGAAACAGGTTGGAAATCGCTAAGCCGAAAACAGTCCATACATGCAGGGCGTAGAGCCAGAATCCGGCCGGCTCACTTCTCGGCGAGAATAACCTGACAAGCTTCTGCTTCAAGGAAGTTCAAGGCCAAGAAACGGAGGTCTCACAATCCTACCGAGGATGCCTCGAGCGCTTCATCTACGAGCATGATCGGAATATCTGAAACTATCGGATAGACCAGGCCAGAGTCAGCGCAGTAGAGACCTTCCGTAACAACCGGCGCCTCTTCGCGAAAATGCTCGCGATATTTCTCGATCAACGCATTTCGGGAGTCTTCAGGCAAGTCCACGAGTTGAAGGGATCCCTTCGTCTTGGGGCACACCAAAATCTCGAGAAGTTCCGGATCTACAGCCATCATAGTCCTCCTGGACTGCTCACGAATCATACAGACTGGCGCAGAATAGCATAAGCGATCGCCGCTTGGTCGGCTTCCCGGCTCGCCCCGGTTCCGTGCTAGCATCCCCCCGGATTCAAGCCCGTCGCTTGGGTTCCCTCCATAAGGAATTCATTCAACACCTGGTCAGCTGCAGAGCCTGTCGATGACACAATTACCCTGCCGCTTTTGCAGTACCTTGCTGCGTCACTCATTTGCCGATCTGGGCTCCACACCTTTGGCGAATTCGTACCTGGACGAAGCAGACCTCTTGGCACCGGAACAGCTCTATGAGCTACACGCTCGGGTGTGCCACGAGTGCTTCCTCGTTCAGCTTCCAGAGCTGGAGAGCGCCGCAGCCATTTTCGGTGATTACCCCTATTTCTCCTCATACTCCGATTCTTGGCTGCGCCACTCCAAAGAGTACGTGACGCTAATGGAGAAGCGCTTCGGGATCGACCGGAACAGCCGTGTGATCGAACTTGCCAGCAATGACGGCTACTTGCTGCAGTACTTTCAGCAGAAAAATGTGCCTGTTCTGGGAATCGAGCCGGCTGCAAACGTCGCCAAAGTCGCCAATGAGCGCGGCATCGACACCCGCATCGACTTCTTCGGAACGCGGGTAGCCGAGAACCTCTCCGCACAGGACGTTCAG
>JAZFTL010000271.1:0-3808 GCA_036446675.1 Thermoanaerobaculia bacterium | reverse complement strand
CGACTGCTCAGCGGCAAGGTCGAGATCCTCTCGACCTCGACCGTTTACGAGGCCGCACCCGTCAATGCCCGTGACACACCTATTTTTTTGAATGCCGCGGTTTCTATCGATACCGACCTGAATCCTGTCGACCTCAAGGTCGAGGTGCTGCGGCCGATCGAAGCTCAGCTTGGACGGATTCGGACCCGCGATAGAAACGCTCCACGCACTATCGACCTCGACCTAACGCTTTACCGTGATCTGATCGTTGATGATGTCAAGAACAACATGGTGCTGCCGGACCCGGAGATACTTCAACGAGCTCATGTAGCTCTACCGATGGCCGATCTCGCCGGCGAGGCACTCCACCCGGTGACCGGCAGCAACTTCGGAATGATCGCTCGCCGTTTCAAGGGCGATGCGAGTATCCGAGTATATGAGGCTCTCGAGTTGGGTAAGCTTTTGAGGTGAGCCGGCGGAACGCTACTCGTCTCTGCGGTAGAATCACCGCTTATCTGAGTGCTGTTGTTTAGCTGGGAGAAGATCTATGAGTGACAGAGGGCCTCGGCCGATCGCCGAGATTGCGGAGTCGATAGGAATTCAGCGGGAGCATCTGGTTGCATACGGCGACGACAAGGCGAAGGTGCGGCCGGAGGCGCGCGCCTCCGGAAAAGAGGACGGGAAACTTATTCTGGTTTCGGCGTTGACCCCCACGGGGGCCGGCGAAGGAAAGACCACGACTTCGATCGGGTTGGCGCAGGGTCTGGCGCATCTTGGCAAGCAAGTCTGTTTGGCATTGAGAGAACCATCGTTAGGGCCGACTTTCGGAATGAAAGGCGGAGCCACGGGAGGTGGCAAGTCGATTTTGGTTCCCACCGCGGACATCAATCTTCATTTCACCGGCGACTTACATGCCATTACGTCAGCCAATAATCTCTTGGCAGCGCTGGTCGACAATCACATTTACCAAGGGAACAAGCTCGGCTTGGATGCGCGTCAGGTCAAATGGCGTCGGGTGATCGACCTGAACGACCGTGCTCTGAGAAACACTGTGATCGGCCTGGGAGGGAGGTTACAGGGGGTGCCGCGCGAGACCGGTTTCGACATCACCGCCTCTTCCGAGATAATGGCCGCACTCTGTCTGTCAGAGGACGCGGAGGACTTGCGAAATCGCCTCTCCCGGCTCTTGGTCGGGTTGACCTGGGCTCGCGAGCCGGTCACTGCGGCAGATCTCAAGGCTGTCGGGGCGATGATGGTGCTTCTGCGCGACACCTTGATGCCCAATCTAGTGCAGACCGGGGAAGGGGTTCCGGCACTGGTGCATGGAGGACCCTTCGCGAATATTGCACATGGATGCAATTCGGTGATTGCGACGAAGACAGCTCTGGCTCATGCTGATTGGGTGATTACGGAGGCCGGGTTCGGATTTGATCTGGGCGCGGAAAAGTTTTTCGATATCAAGTGCGTCTCGGCAGGCCTGATGCCCGCAGCGGTGGTTCTGGTCGCCACAGTACGGGCTCTCAAGCGCCACGGAGGAGTTGCTAAAGAGGATCTCCTTAGCGCCGATCCGAACGCAGTCGAGCGGGGTATTGAGAATCTGGAGAAACACATCGAGAGTATTCGGATCTTTAGGAAGACTCCGATCGTAGCCCTCAACCGGTTCGGAACCGATACCGAAGCAGAGATCGATGTTGTCCGCCAGGCCTGTGCAGCTGTGGATGCTCCCTTCGCGGTGTCGGATATCTTTGCACGTGGTGGAGCCGGGGGTACGGAGTTGGCGGAGGTTCTGATTGCCAATGCCGATGCCACTCCGAGTCCGTTTAAGCCGCTCTATGACTGGTCGGACGACTTTAAGTCGAAGATGAAAAGCATCGCAGAATTCATGTACGGAGCCGCTGCGGTGAATTACACCAAAACTGCCGAGCTCGATATTCAGCAGCTCGAGAAACTGGGTTATGGAGACCTGCCGCTCTGTGTGGCCAAGACCCCGACCTCACTGTCGGACAACCCGCAACTGGTCGGTCGACCCCGTGGCTTCGAGGTTACGGTTCGCGGCGTGCTCGTTTCTGCCGGGGCCGGTTTCGTGGTGCCGCTATTGGGGGATATCATGCGTATGCCGGGTCTTCCGGCGTCGCCACAGGCTGAGCGTATGGATCTGGTTGATGGTGAGATCGTCGGTTTACTCGGCGGCTGAACAGGGAGATAGATGAGGCTCATCAAAGTTGCCGTCGCCAACGTGAACTCCACTGTCGGTGCGGTGCGCTCAAACACCGATAAAGTATTACGAATCGCTCGGTTGATCGGCGAGGAAGAGGCCACCTTGGCCTGCTTTCCGGAACAGGTGATCGGCGGCTATCCGGCCGAGGACCTGATTCAGTGGAGAGCGTTTGTTGCGGCGCAGAGGACTGAGCTCGAGCGCTTCGCAGCTGAAACCAGTGACTTACCGACGGTCTATGTCCTTGGAGTGGCGATCTCGGTAGGCGCCCAGCTCTATAATTGTGCTGCAGTGGTACTGCGCGGCAGGATCTTGGGATTCGTACCCAAGGAGAAGCTGCCAACATACGAGGTCTTCTATGAGGAGCGCACCTTCTCGCGCGGTGGTCCTGGCCTGGCGCTCGATGCGGAGGGCGTTGAGCTAGGGGACTTCGTTTTCGGATTCGACTTCGGCACCGTGGCGGTCGAGGTTTGCGAAGATGCGTGGTCACCGGATGGGCCGATTCGGCGGCGCTGCTATTCCGGAGCAGAGATCGTCGTCAATGTATCGGCCTCGCCCTACCGCATTGGTCTGGAGTCGACGCGACGGGAGATGTTTTCGACCAGATCGGCCGACAATCAGGTCGCCTTTATCTACGCCAACGCTGTCGGTGCACAAGACGGGTTGGTCTTCGACGGTGGCGGCTATGTCGTTCAGAATGGTCGCATGGTCCTAGATGCCGAGCGACTTCGAGAGGGCTATGCCTGCGCCGTCATCGATTTGGACCGAACTCGCAACCTTCGCCAACAGAACACCACCTGGCGGGTGGAGAGCAACCACTTTCGCCAGACGAAGAAAGCTGTCGCCATATTACGAATTGACCAACCGACCGCTGACAGATCGAAGCTGCCCTATCCGGCGCCCTTGGGCGGAAGCTTTTTCTTGCCCTCCATTGAGATGACGAGTCGATCACCGCGCGCCGACGTCTTGGATGATCTCTATGAGGTCTTGGCGCTTGGAGTGAAGGACTACTTTTGCAAGACGGGAGCCTTTCGATCCATCGGAGTGGCGCTGTCCGGCGGCCGCGACTCGATGTTGACTTTGCTGATCGCCTGGCGGGCAGCCGACACCATCATCGTCGAGTCTAAAGAAGCTCGCCCCGGACTGAGCCTCGAGAAGCTCATCACCGCGTTTTATATGCCCAGTCGTCATTCGCGCCCCGCAACGAAAGAGGCAGCCTCATCCATCTGTGAGGATTTGGGAATTCCCCTGCGAACGCTGTCCATTGAAGAGGCCTACGAGCGCGAGGTAGCTGCCACCC
This sequence comes from Thermoanaerobaculia bacterium, assembly GCA_036446675.1. Taxonomy (GTDB): domain Bacteria; phylum Acidobacteriota; class Thermoanaerobaculia; order Multivoradales; family JAHEKO01; genus JAZFTL01. The sequence continues at coordinate 314 of JAZFTL010000271.1, read as the reverse complement.
ATAGCTTGCTCGCCGGCGACTGTGACCTGTCGGCAGAGACCGATCAGAATATTCAGGCTCGACTGCGTGCTGCCAGAATGTGGAACTGGTCCAACTCAGCGCAAGCTCTGTTCCTGCAGACTGGTGATATGAGTGAGAAGGCAGTTGGCTATACGACTATCGGGGGCGATTTGGAGGGTGGGCTGGCGGTGATCGCCAATCTGCCGAAGACAGTTGTCATCGCTTTACTCGAGAGGCTCTTGGAGAGATTCGGCTTTCAAGGCATCGCTACGACTCTCGAGACGGTGCCGGGTCCTGAGCTCGCGGCGGAGCAG
>JAZFTL010000270.1:0-2245 GCA_036446675.1 Thermoanaerobaculia bacterium | reverse complement strand
TCGGCGACGAGCAGGATCTCCTGAACGACAGGTCCACGTTTAGTGGCCGACTCAGCAACTTGAAGAATGCTTGGAACGTTTCGGAGGATGGGCTTGTCCTCATCGACGAACTGGGTTCAGGTACCGACCCCGAGGAAGGGGCAGCCCTAGCGGTCGCTCTACTCGAGGGCTTGTTGGCCAGGCGCCCTCTTGCCGTCATGACAACTCATTTGACTCGACTCGCTGTGGCGGCGGCCCAGCAGGCCGGGGCGGTGTGCGCTGCGATGCAATTCGACTCGAAAACGGGAAGTCCGACCTATCGCCTCGAGAGGGGCTCTCCGGGTGGAAGCCATGCTTTGGCCTTAGCTCGCCGCTTAGGACTCCCCGCTGAATGGCTCGACCGGGCGGAATCGATTTTGGGTCCCGGACACAGCGATTTGCGACAGTTGCTGCGAGATGTGGATAAGAGAAAGCGCGCCCTTGATATGGAGAGGGCCGAGGCCGCGACAGAACTGCGGCGCGCTGTTCAGGACCGCGAAGAGCTGGAGAGCGCGCAGCACGCCTTAGAACTGGAGAAAATCTCGATAGCGCGTGAAATGCGACGTGAACTAGATGATTTGCGCCTTCGAACTCGGACTCGCTTGAACGACGAAATCGTCCGGTTGAGGGCCGAAATCGTGCCTGCTAAGAAGGCCCGAACCTTGGCGAAGAGTCTGGGCCGGATTTTTGATAGTGACACCAGAGGCAAGCTCGAGACCGAGGTCACCTCGAAAGCGGTGGAGAGAGAAATTGTGTTGCGATCCAGGGTGCGACATCACGCCTTGGGATGGGAAGGTATAGTCGAAAAATTGGACCGCGATCGAGTCGAGGTCTCGGTGCGAGGCAAACGCCTCAAATGTGGCATTGACGATTTGACTGCGGTACAAGAGCAGTCAAGTAATCAAAACTCTCAAAAAGGGGCCAATCGGCACCAGTCTCAGCGTCAGGATCAGGAAGATTCGGAAACCGAGCTCAATTTGATTGGCTGGAGGGTCGAGCCTGCGCTGGAAGCTTTGGAAAGATTCGTCGATCGAGCGTTGCTGGCCGACGATGATCGGATTCGAGTAGTTCACGGTCACGGAACCGGTGCGTTGCGCGACGCCCTCAGGCGGATGCTGAAGGAGCATCCCGCGGTCGGATCGATTCGCGCCGGTAGCTCCAAGGAGGGCGGCGATGGCGCCACCGTGGTCCGACTTAGAGGATAGACTTTACTCAACCCGCTGCAGTCCGAGAAGGTCTTCGCACTGGAACTCGCGCCATGGCTCTTAGCAACGTCGACATTACTCCACAGTTGGTGCAAGCGGTGCGAGATGCGATCGACATCGTCGAAATCGCCGGTGAACAGACGCGGCTCAAGAGATCGGGAAAGCGCTACAGCGGACGTTGTCCTTTGCATAAGGAGAAGACGCCTTCATTTAGCGTCGACCCGTCACAGGGGCTCTTCTATTGTTTCGGGTGCGGTCGCGGGGGCGATGCCATCAAGCTCCACATGATGCTGAGTGGCGATGACTTTCCTGCTGCGATTCAAACGCTGGCCCGCCGTTACGGGATTCCGATGCCGAAGCGCAAAGTGTCTCGGGGCACCTCTGATCGACAGGAAGAGAGTTGTGAGGCGCAACTTGAAGCTGCCGCCGAATTCTTCGCGAAGGAGCTCGAGAAATCACCTAGAGCGCAACGATATCTGCACGATCGTAAGGTCGAGGCCAAGATGATCGAGTCTTTCGAAATAGGATACGCACCTGACGAGTGGCAGGCCCTCGTAAGTAGTCTCACCCCCCAGTTTTCAATCCGCGAACTCGAGACCGCATGCCTGGTGGGGAAATCGGAGCGCAGTAAAGGACGGCCTTACGACTACTTCAGAGATCGTCTCATGTTTCCGATTCGCACACCGGCCGGCCGATTGGTGGGCTTCGGAGGCCGTACCCTGGGGGGCGATCGCGCCAAGTATCTGAATACGGGTGAGCGGCAAGACTTTCAGAAGAGGTATCTGCTGTACGGCATGCATGTAGCCAAGCGATCGATTCGGGAGAGTGGTACCGCACTCGTGGTAGAGGGGTACTTCGATGTAATCGGAGCGGTAGCTTCCGGTCTTGAGGGTGTCGTCGCCACGATGGGCACGGCGATGACTGCGGAACAGGTCCGATTGCTGGGTCGCTACGCCGATGAAGTCGTCATTGGATATGACGGTGATGCGGCAGGCGAAGAGGCCTCTCGTCGAAGTTTACAC
>JAZFTL010000269.1:0-2029 GCA_036446675.1 Thermoanaerobaculia bacterium | reverse complement strand
GTGCCTCTCATCATTTGTCATCCCGACCGAAGGCGCCGGAAGTCAGCGCTCGCTTTCACCTTTGTCATCCCGACCGAAGGCGCTGTAAGCGCCGGAGCGGAGGGATCTGGGTGGGGGACCTTATCACTAAGAACGCGACGGTTAGTATGCCACCCATCCCCCAGATTCCTCGCTCTCGCTCGGAATGACAACGGGAGGATGCGCTCGGAATGACCAGGGCGGACTGCTCTTGGAACTCAAAGACTTGACTCAAACGTTAAGATGTCAGCCGATAGGAGATACCTAGTCCGTCGCGGCCGGAACCGGATCTGAGCCGGTGTCGGGCACAATGTTCGGTACATATTGACTTGCTCTCAGTTGCAGAGGCACCAGAAGCAAGGAGCCCACGACTGTCCAGAACAACTGCCGGCAGCGCTTGACCAGAGCCAGGGACAATCCGGCAACTGATCCCAGACTGAAGAGACTGGCCAGGTAGGTGTGACCCGCTTCCGAGAGTCCGACTCCACCAGGAACAAAGAACAGCGCGGTGGTGAGAATCAGGGGAAGGCTGACGAAAAGAACGGCGGTGGCCAGGGTTGGCTCCGCGCCCATGAGGTCGAGTATCAGCCAGGTCTCCAAGACTCCCAGAGCGCGACTCAAGAAGCGCAAGCTGAGGCATCCGAGGAACCGCCAGGGGTAGTGATGGTAAAAAGCGGATAGCCGTTCGTCAATGCGCTTTACCGGATCCGCCTTCGCCTTGAGCCTGAACTTCTCGAATCCGATCCGGTCGAGAAAGGTCAGTAGGCGAGAGAGAGAGTGCTTTCTCTGCAGATACGAGAATAGACCAACCAGAAGCCCCCCGACGACTACAGCGCTGCCGATGGCCAGTCGCAGCCGACTGGGTAGGGGCAGCGTAAAGAGCGCCAGCCCCACCCCGAGACCTATGAAGATGACGCCGGAGAGTAGCTCCATCGTCTTGTTCGCGAGAATTGCGGGTAAGCTCTCCGCCATACGAATGTGGGGCCGCAACAGATAGGGTTTGGCAAGCTCGCCTCCCACATTGCCGGTCGGCAGCAGATTGTTGATGCTGTCTCCCGCCATCGCGACCCGATAGAGAGTGAGAAAGTCGGGTCGTTCCAGGTCCGGCGGGAACGCCAAAACCCAGGCGTAGGTATTGACTCCCTTCCAGAGCACCGAGAGTGCCAGGACCGGCAGTAGGCCCCAGCCGATGATGGCGAAATTGCCGACGACATCGCGAATTCCGACCTTGTAGAGCAGCACCACCAGGATGATGAGTCCGGCCAAGAGGGGAACGATTCTGACCCCTCGAGGCAGGGTTTTCATCGAGGTGTCACCAACCGGCAGTCGATTGCCGGCAGGGATGATGTAGCGGGAAGAAACCGGGTCCTCAAAACCATTAACTCCTGTCTGGGCTAGGTCGTTACACGGGTCACTGCATAGTACGCGGAGCGCGGCGGTCGGGTTCATTGCCCGTTTTCCTATGGGAAGATACAGTCTAGCGGATCTTGGCCAGGTTGCCGAGATGACTGAGGCCTATTGCCTGCTACGATGACCGACACGATCTCGAGAGGATCCAAATCATGCGAAAGATTCGGCGCTCCATAAGCACCACGGTGGGTGTCTCGCTAGCTGCTCTGTTGATGATTTCACCCGACCTCATGGCTGGAGAGTCGCGTTGGTATGCGCAGTTCAGCCTTGGTGAGGCCAGCGTAGACGGAAGCTTCGGCTCGCGTTTCGAGAAAGTAGTCGACGACAAGGAGGTATCGACCACTCTCGCCGTGGGCTACAGTTTGAACCCACACCTGGCGATCGAGGCGGCGTATCACGACCTGGGCTCGCATGCGGGCTTCGGTTCGCCCTGTCCGGTGGGAATTGATTCCTGTATCGCGCGGCTGACCGATCTCGGGCTTTGCGTTGCCGGATCGCCCGACTGTGTTGATACGTTTGTCTTCATACCGGTGGAGGCCGACCTCACCGCCTGGTCGCTCGCCGCAGTGCCAAGCTGGCCGTTCTCTGATCAATTTTCGAT
>JAZFTL010000268.1:0-4870 GCA_036446675.1 Thermoanaerobaculia bacterium | reverse complement strand
TTCGTAGTCTCCGCCAAACTCAAATTCGTCGGTTTCGCTAGCGTTGGACCGCAGAAACAAATCCGTGCGGTCGCCTCCGATCAGACGGTCGGAAACCTCTAAGCCATTGTTGGTCTTGAGGGCTCCTTTGGTGTTGATTCGGAGAGTGTCGCCGCTGTTGAACTGAGTCTCTAATTTCAGGTCGAGACTTAGGTTCTCGCCGTACCGGAATTGTATTTCGTCGCGGTGTTCCTTGGGCTGCGTAGTGCTGGTGAATTGTTCCGGGCCTCGCACATCCCAATCGAAAGAGGTCCGTTTCAGTCCCACCAAGTACTTCGTCTTGTTGCGCCGGGTGCTGATTGCAAACTCAATGAACGGCGAAAAGGCGCCGTCTTCGTACTGTAGCGCGACTTCCCAGGGCGCCGGGGCCCTTCCCCCGGCCCGGTTGTTCAGCACGACGTTGACTACGACGCTGCCCTGCGTGATGTCCCGATCGGTCGCACCGGTCGCACCCCGAATCAGTTCGAGACGGAGCACATCCTCAGCGGCGATGCGAGCGAGCACATCATCCATGCTGTCGGACTTAGTACTTGGCCGCTTGCCGTTGATCAGTACGTTTCCGGCAGCCGCGCCGAAGCCTCGGACATTCGGGGAGTTGCCGAATCCACCGCTACGCGGGAGCTTGAAGCCGGGAACCTGTTTGACCATGTCCAGAGCTGTCACCGGGTCATAGCGAACGAAGAAATCAGATTCATAGGTGACCACCTGGCTCTCCCCCGGCCCAGCCTTGTCAGGTGTTGCGGATTCTACGGATTGCGCCACCTCGGGCTCGGTCGCAGACAGAGCGGATACAAAGAGCAATGTCACTATTGAACTCATTCCGACAATCGAATTACCGCTTCGGCAACTCGTTTCGTTTCTGATCAATGTAATCAGTCCTCAAAGCTGCGGAATCGTTGCACTCGAGTCAATCTGGACTCAGTGGTCCTTGCCTTGGGAATTCTATACCAGCCTCCTAGTGTGGCGCTCGCTCGAATGAGAAGAGGCGCAGCACCGCAGGATACTCGGCGCGGTCGCGGTTCGACCCGGCGGAAGTCGCGTAGAATACTGATCGGTCGTGTGCCGCCGCCAGTGGAATGGCCTCGAGAGAAGGGAGACCAGATGATCAGCAGTAACCGCAGTCGATCAGCCTGTATTGGAACCTACCTCCTACTGGGAGTAGTCGCTGCCTTCGGAGAGGCGATCCACGCGGAAGGGTCACCCGCCGATCACGTCATTGTGATTTCCTTGGACGGTTTGGTGCCGGAGTACATTACCCGGCCAGGTGACTATGGGGTGAATTTGCCCAATATTCACGCCCTGCGAGATCGAGGCAGCTGGGCCCACGGCGTCGTCGGTCAGTATCCTTCGTCAACCTATCCATCGCACACTTCGATCGCAACCGGGGTGCGGCCTGCCCGTCACGGTATCTTTCAGAACACCCGCTTTGATCCACCAGAGGGAGGAGAGTGGTTTTTTGAGAGCTCTTCCATCACAGCACCGACACTGTGGCAGCGGGCCAAAGCCGCAGGCCTAGTGACCGCCGCGGTGTCTTGGCCGGTGACGGTCGGCGCGACGATCGACATCCTCTACCCGGAGGTGCACCAGAACCCGGCGGACATGACCTGGCTCGACTTGAGTCGGCGCGAGTCGACTCCAGGGTTGATCGACGCAGTCGTCGAGGAACTCGGAGGCTTCGGTGCGCGTGACAACCTCGACCCGGTCAAGCGCGATCGATTCGCCACCGCGGTCTCGACGCATATCATCAAGAGATACCAACCCAACCTGCTGATGATCCATCTTGTTCAGACCGATTACGCACAACACGCAACAGGGAGGCACTCTATCGAGTCGCGCCAGGCCTTTTCCCGCCTCGATGCTCACGTCGGCGAAATCGTCAAAGCGTGCGACGAGGCGGGCATCCTTGGTCGGACGGCCTTTGTCGTTACCGGTGACCACGGTTTCTATCGTGTGCACTCGAGCTTTCAACCAAATGTCGTGCTTCGACAGGCGGGCTTGCTCGAGACCGGGTCGGACGATTCGATTACCGACTGGCAGGCAATTGCTCATCGCACTGCGATACGGATCAAAGACCCCAGCGACGCCGAAATGGCCCGTAGGGTCACAGCCCTGTTCCGCGATCTGGCCAGGGGTCGGTACCAGGGCCTGCTCCAGGTGATCGAGCGGGACGATCTTGACCGTCTCGGCGCCGATCCGGACGCCCTGCTGATTTTGGAGCCGGCCGAGGGCTACATGATCGGCGGCGGATTCAACGAGAACGCATTCGTGGTCGCCACCTCTCGTCGCGGCAACCACGGCTATTTGCCGACCATGCCGGCCATGCACACCGGTCTGGTGCTCTCAGGTTCGGGAGTCCGCCAAGGGGTGTCGATGCCGATCGCCCGCCAGATAGATATCGCCCCGACTGTGGCTCGACTGCTGGGATTCGAGATGGAGGAAGCCGAGGGGGTTCCAATGGTAGGGATCCTCCAGGCGCAGTAGTCAGGATTCGTTTCGTGGGCTTGATTATCGGAGATAATTAGCGTGCAAGTGTTTTTGGACCGGTTCTCGAGTGGATAGAGATGAAGTCACAACGACCGGAATTGCCTTGCGAAATGGTGGATGATTCGAGGTCGAACGAGACTCAGTCTCTTGTATCATAAAGCGGGGCGAAGGTAAGGGGCAGCTGATGGACATGAGTGGAAGCGTTACCGCGAAGATCTCCGAACAGCAGTTTGGTATGGTCATCGATCGCTACCGGGAGATCCGCGATTTTACCGAGACGTTAGCTCAGCCTCTCGGTGTGGAAGATTATGTCGTCCAGTCGATGCCGGACGTGAGCCCCACAAAGTGGCATCTGGCTCACGTTACTTGGTTCTTCGAGACTTTCGTCCTGCTGCCTCATCTCAAGGGCTACGAGCCGTTCAATCCGGCCTACCAATACCTCTTCAACTCCTATTACCTCGGCGCCGGCGAACGTCACTGTCGCGATCAGCGCGGCTACATCAGCCGACCGACGGTCGAAGAGGTGTACGCTTACCGGCATCACGTCGATCGGCACCTGCTGGAGCTGCTCAACGACGTTGTTGCAACCGCCGTTCCAAATCCGGAAGAGATTTTTCGAGTTGTTGAAATCGGCCTGCACCATGAGCAGCAGCATCAAGAGCTGCTCCTGACAGACATCAAGCACGTCTTGTCCGTCAATCCGTTGCGGCCGACGTACCTCGCAGCCGAGCCGAGGAGAGCTGCTAGCCAAAGCGCATCCGAGCCTCTGTCGTGGATCTCTGCTGAAGAGGGACTCTTCGAGATTGGCCATGAGCTCGGTGCGGAGTTCGCCTACGACAACGAGTCTCCAAGGCACCGTTACTTTGTACGGAGCTTTGAGATTGCCGACCGGCTGGTCACGAATGAGGAGTACTTGGAATTCATGGAAGACGGCGGGTACGAGCGCGGCGAGTTGTGGCTGTCGGAGGGCTGGGCCGCCGCCCGGGCGAACGGCTGGGGAGAACCATTCTATTGGGAACATAAGAACGGTAGGTGGCTGACCTTCACGCTCCATGGATTGAGACCCATGGACCCTCGTGAGCCTGTCTGCCACGTGAACTACCTGGAGGCGGACGCTTACGCGCGCTGGGCCGGGGCCCGACTTGCCACTGAGTACGAGTGGGAAGTCATGGCCTCACGGCACTCCATCGAAGGAAACTTCGTCGAGTCGGGTCGGTTGCACCCGGCTTCTTTGGCGCAGATCAGCGACGCGGCTCAATCCGGGGTCAAACAACTATTCGGCGACGTGTGGGAGTGGACCCGCAGCCAGTATTCACCGTACCCGGGCTATGAGCCCCTCCCCGGCACCCTGGGAGAGTACAACGGCAAATTCATGAGCAACCAGTTCGTCCTGCGAGGCGGGTCCTGTGCCACATCAGTGACCCACATTCGGCGCACCTACCGCAACTTTTTCCCCGCCGACGCCTCCTGGCAATTCACCGGAATCCGTCTGGCGCGAGACCTTTAGCAATCCGTGGTGGAAGTCCAAGTGGTAGATCAGGAGTTCCTAGCGGATGTGCTCGAGGGATTGGGACGCCATCCTAAGCAGTTGCAGAGTAAGTACTTCTATGACGAGCGTGGCTCGCAGCTCTTCGACCGGATTGCCCGACTGCCTGAGTACTACTTGACGCGCACAGAACAGGCCATCATGGAGGCTCACATCGAAGAGATAGCCGAGCAGATTGGCCCAGGGGTGATGCTGATCGAGTTCGGCAGCGGCAGCAGTACGAAAACGCGAATTCTGCTCGACCATCTCGAGGCTCCGGTGGCTTACGTACCACTCGACATTTCCGCAGCGCATCTACTGAAGACAGTTGACATGCTGAAGGGGGCTTACCCCGAGATCGAGATCCTCCCTCTCGTTGCCGACTTTACGAAGCACTTCGAATTGCCCGACTCGAAAAAGACTCGTTCACACGCCGCAGTCTATTTCCCCGGATCTACGATCGGCAATTTCACGCCGGAGGAGGTGCAACACACTTTTGTCCGGATCGCCGACGTCCTCGGGCCACAGGGTGGCTTGTTGATTGGCATCGATCTGCAGAAGACCCCGGCCGTGATCGAAGCGGCATACAACGACTCACAGGGCGTGACCGCCGAGTTCAATCTCAACCTGCTGCATCGGGTGAATCGCGATCTCGACGCCAACTTCGATGTGGAGCAGTTCCGCCACAAAGCTGTATATGAAGAAACGCTGGCCCGGGTGGAGATATTCGTCGTCAGTGTCTGCGATCAAAGAGTAACAATCGCCGATCGCCACTTCAAATTTGCCGCCAATGAACACGTCCTCACCGAATACTCGCACAAG
>JAZFTL010000267.1:0-3563 GCA_036446675.1 Thermoanaerobaculia bacterium | reverse complement strand
AAATTCTCATCGAGCTCGATGGCTCTTTGGAAGAGTTCCCGGGCCTCAGCGGCCCGCAAGCGCTCGACCAGTTGGCGACCCTCTAGGAACAGGGCTCGAGCTTCATCCGAAGACGTGGTGATCGGAATCTTGGTGACGGTTTCAGCCGGGGCAGCCTTCTCTTGACTCTCAGGTGGAGTGCAGCCGAAGGAGACGACCAGCGCCAGATGCACTCCGGCTGCAAGGAAAAGCGGGGATCTCTTAAAACGAGGCATCGTACTCCCAGTGATCTGCATAGATACGCGGATTTCGGTCTGAGGTTGCAATATGTCGACGATCTATCTGTTCCATGGGTCCGCGGAATTGTCGATCGCCGAAGATTCTACTGTTCGAGGGCTCCATAGTTGACCAGGCGGAAGGGGAAAGCGCCGGCACTACGCAGTTCCTTTGCCAGCGCCTCATGCGGCTCCTCTCTCCAGCGGAAGTAGTGTTCCACAAATTTCTCAGCACCGTCTTTGGCGCCGCTCGATTGAATCGCCAAGACCTCTTTGAGCATACGTGCGACGACTTGGTGGTAGATCTCATAGTTGATGACCAATTTCTTGGCCGCCGAATCATAGGCCAGGAGTTGGTTCTCTAGAAAGAAGTTCATCTGCATCAGTTGCATCGATCGGTACGGTTGGGTTGGGCGAGGCTTGACGCGCTGCAAGACCCGCCGTACCCCATCGGCGTACAAGGCCCGCAGATCATCGCTATCGTAATAACCGGCTGCTTGGAGAGAGGGGCCGGCATAGAGTGAGACCAGATCGGCCTTGAGCTCTTCCAGGAGATCCGCATACTCACCCAAAGCGACACTCAGGTCACGGCCTTGGGAGTCTTGATCGGCGCCCAAGTAGTGGCCGATCTCGTGCCAGAGAGTGCGATTGAAGCTTCCGTCCATGGTGAGATCGGTGACGTGTTGAGGCGCTACGGCGGCGCTCCAGAGCTTCCGAGTATCGGCGAACAGTGCCGGGTTGGTCATGAGGTTGTAGCGCAGGAGAATGGTGCGCCCGTACTTTTGTGCATGGCGGCTCTCATTGGGAAGAATCGAGGCGGTGTTGGTGCCGCGCGCCTGACCGAAATCTGCGATGACGTTGTACACTCCGACCGGAATATTTTCTCGCACCTTCTTGTGCCGACTGTAGGGAAGTGCATCCTCAATTACTTGAATACCGCCGATCGCTTCGGCCAGTCGCTTCGTTCGGTCTTCGTCTTGCACCAAAACGCTTGTGCTGAAGAAAGTCTTCACCCCGAGCAGTTGGTCGTCGTAGGTTTCATAGCTGCCGATTTGAGCGTTGAGTTTCTTGAACGATCCGGTTACCCAAGCGGCGTCGCCGGCTTCGTAGTCGTCGACCAGCAGATCTCGGGCCCGGTGACGCAGATAGGCCGCAAAATCCGCGTCGGACTCCGCGATCGCCTCGGCTGCCCGGTGTAGCAGTGCGTACACTTTGACCAGCTCCTCGGCATAGCCGACCGAGTAGGGGATGGCGTAGAGGCCCGGTCTGCCGGATTTCGAGATGGCCTCGAGTTTCGCTTGGAGACCGGGGTGGAGAAAGGCCAGGACCGGGTACTCGGAAAGGGTGTTGAGGTCTGAGTGGAGTGTCACCGAATCGCTGCGCCGGACCAGAGAGCGGCCTGCCAAAATGGAGTCACGCTCCTGCGGATGAGCATCGAGAAATTCTTCCAACTCCTGGCGTTCTAGATTCAGGGGGTAGACGTTCTTGCCAGGCAGCTCCGGGTCGACCGGCAGAAAAGGGACGCGGCGGTTGTCGAGAGTCGTGGCGATGGGACCCTTGAATATCCTGAATAGTTCGACTAGCTTTCGAGCGTAATCTCGACTGGAGATGGCGCCGGCCTCGGTGGCTCGATGCCGCAGAGCGTCTAGATCCCGGCGCGCCACCAGGGCTTGGTGATGGCGTGAGTCGAGATATAGATCGTGCAGGGTCTGTCCCACTTCCAGCAACAGACCGACGGTTGTTTGTTCGTCTGCACTGAGGCCCGACAGATCGGGATCGAGGCGTATCGAGAGAGTTTTCTCCAAGACCGCATCGGCCTCGGTGTCGCTCCAGTATCCAGGTTCCCGAATTTCGAGAGTACTCGAGGGATCGGCTTGGAGGCTGCCAAGAAGCAACATAGCAAAGGCTGGAAGAATGGCTCGATAGGTGTGCATGGAGGTCTTCCCAGGCTTTTTTGACGGCCTTTCTACCGAGTTAATTTTCCGAGAAGTCATCTGGGAAGCAAGGTTAGCCGATGCACGGTCTTACCGGGAAGAAACGGCGTCGGCTCGCCATTCGCCCAGGCGGCGTGGCCGTCGCTATAGTGAGGCGAGAGAGGGTGCCCGCTTTGGCCGGCGGGCATATGGAAGATGCCCTCGGCTTCGCGTCCCGGCGAGACCACGAAGCGCTGGCTGGCTCCCTCGAATGGAGATTGGAATCGGGGCATGTGGCTATCTCCCGGTAGTTGTCTCGAAGGCATATCCAACCATCGCTCAGATCCTGGAATGAAGCGACTCATCGGATGACGGAGTCTAACGGTGTTCCGATCGCCCCAGGTCTTGTCCGCGAGAGTCGAGCCGTCCGCTAGAAAATAGTCCAGCAGCTCATCCACTGGCGCCAGAAGTGCCTTGTCCCACGATGTGTAGCCGGGGCTGAGCAGGTGTTGGGGACGCTCCGAGACGAGTTGCCAAACAGGACCTTCACGTTGTAATAGGGAGCGCACCCGGAACCGATCGTCTGCCGCAGTGCAGGCGGCGGTGATCGATCCGAGAACCTGAGCTGTTACAAACGTCCGGTAGGCGCGGACCATCCGATAGCCGACGGAGCCGACGGCGGCATGTCCTCCCCAAGACTCTACAAACTCCTTCAGCTGGGTCCGGCGGGGATCGTCCCGCAGTGCCTGCGGCGAGAGAACTTCGAGTAGAAGTTCTTGCCACCGCTGCAGAAAAAGCGCCCGATCGTCGAGCTGAATCTGCAGCAGGTCGATCTCGGAAAACTCGGTGCCGGCGTCGAGACTGTCTCGAATTTGCCGCGCCCGCGCCCCGAGTGGGTAGTTGCCGCTACCGATGGTGCGCATCATTTCACCACCCACCGCGCGGGCGTTCGCTGTCCAAAGCCTCCCGGAAGGAGGATCTAGGATTTTGGGGTATTCGGCCGGGGCCAGCCAGCCGTCCCAGCCGCGCTTGCCATCCGCCCAGGAGGTAGGAAGTCTGCCATCATGTCCGAAGCGGCGTGGAATCGATCCCATAATCGTCCAACCGATTCTTCCGCTGGCTGTAGCGATGACCGTGTTCTGGGGTGGCGCTCCGATCCGATTGGCTGCTTCGATCGCCTCCTCCAACGAGGAGGCCAGTTCCAGTTCGCGATAGGCGAAGGTAATCCCCTGAGGATCGTGGGCGATCCAGCGGAGCGCCCGCCGGCGACCGAGATGATCTCGGTCGATGATCGGTCCCCAAATCGTCTCTTCCACCTGGAGAGTTACACTCTCTCCGGCGTTGACTTCAATGATCTCTTCGAAGATTTCGAATTCTCGAGGTCCTTTGGGAGTCA
>JAZFTL010000266.1:0-6075 GCA_036446675.1 Thermoanaerobaculia bacterium | reverse complement strand
AGCCTCTCCTGGCAACCTAGGTGACAATTCCAAGCAGCACCGAAAGGGGAAAAGATATGTTCCCAGCGCTGACGATCAGCGCAAATCCCAATGCGAACGACCGCCGCCACTCACCGCTTCCTCGCCGTCCCAGTCCCAAAGTCTGCATCATGCTCCAGAGACCATGATACAGATGAAACCCGAGCGCCAACTGAGCCACGAGATAGATGAGGCTTACCCACCACACCTGAAACCCGGCAACTACATTGTGGTACACGTCTCCGGGTATGAAGTTCTCATGGACGAGCTTCCAGCCCCAAGTGAAGTGCGCCAAATGGTAGATCACGAAGAGCGCGATGATGACTCCACCCCATCGCATGGTTCGGGCGGCGTACGAGCCTTCTATATAGCGATACTGCCGGTAGCCCTCGGGCCGAGCTTTACGATTGATTCGGGTGAGCTGCGTTGCCGCCAGGATATGCAGTGCTACTGCCACCAGGAGAACCGTCCTCGCAATCCACAGCAAGCCTGAGGGTGGTAGGAAAGGACTGCCGATCTCCCGCAGGCCCTTCGCATAATGATTCAGAGCATCGGCTCCCAGATAGAGCTTTAAGTTCCCGATCATATGCATCAACACGAAGCCGAAGAGCATGCCCCCCGTGACCGCCATAACGATTTTCTTGCCCAGTGCTGAACGGTAAAAACCTAGAACTCCAATGACCTGAATCCTCCCAAAAAATTGTACTCCAAAACGGCTCCTCGCGACCTTTATTCGACCAACCGAATATATCTCATCCTGAGGGTCAGGAGTCCGGTGTGAAGCAGAATCCGATCATCCTCGCCGACGCCGACGCCGATGGGGCGGACGCCGGCGCTTTTGAGGACCTACCGGCTGCTCAATGGGCCTCGCAACGCGTTTTTGCAGAGCCCTCCAGGGCGAGATCTGATCGCGGTGGATACCTTCAGCATCACCTGCATCGGCCAGGAGTGCCAACAGATCGAGTGCTTCGCCAAATCCGGGGCGACCAGCCTGACGGACTCGGTCTCGAGGCGTGAGATGTGGTCTCTGGAGGCCGTAGAGCACTTGCAGGCTTTGGACGATCTGTTCAGTACGCTGCCGGGGTAACGAGAAACGCTCCGAGAAGGGCTTGACATGCTCGGATGCGAGCTCGCGGACTCTGTAACGAGGCAAGCCTCTTGCGGACTCCGCAGCAGCAGCTTGAGCCCGCAGGTAATCTGGAAGCAAGAGGCAAGCCGTCAACACCACCGGTGACAATTTCACGCCGTTGTTCACACCCTCGTCAAGCGATGCAAGAAGCTGAGTGCGGCCCACGATGACCTTGTCTGTCGAATTTGAGCCGACTCCGCAGGGCGGCAGAAGATGTTCCAGGAGACCCAGCTTTCGCATCCATCCGAATGCCGGAGCAGAGCTCCCACACCCTAAGATTTGCAAGATCTCCTCTGAGATTCTGGCGGGCGCTCCCTGCTCGATTCTTCGGGAGTGCCGACTCATCGAGTCACAGGCTACCGGATCGATCTCGAAGCCCAGTCGTGCCGCCAGTTCGCAGGCTCGGAGCATGCGCACGGGATCTTCCTGAAATCTCACGTCGGGGTCGCCGATACAACGAATCACTCCGTCGCGAAGATCGTTCAATCCACCAACGTAGTCCACTACGGTGAAGTCCGATATTTCATAGAACAGGGCATTCACCGTAAAATCTCGACGAAATGCGTCCTCACGGGGGGTGCCGAAAATATTGTCATCCGTTATGAGGAGCTGCCCTGGGGCACCGGCCTGGCCCTCGGGGTCGGGATCGCGACGGAAGGTCGCGACCTCTACGATCCCCCCGTGAAAGTAGACGTGGGCGATGCGAAAACGGCGACCAATAATCCTGGAGTTCCTAAAGAGGCCTTTCATCTGCTGCGGTCGCGCATCGGTCGCAATGTCATAGTCCTTCGGGACTCGATCGATCAACAGGTCTCTGACCCCTCCGCCGACAAGATAGGCGAGGTGACCTCGTTTCCGAAGCCGGTACAAAACCTTCAGAGCATTGACGTGAATGTTCTTGCGAGAGATCGAGTGTTCGGCTCTCTGTAACACCCGCGGAGTATCTGATGACGGAGCCTTCACCGGTGCATTATATGGCTCGCTGGCGGGCGGGGTCACCGGTTCTGTTCCCGGCTCTGGAACCAGCTCCCTCACAGCTCGTGATCATCACTCAAATACCGGGAAGCCCAGGTCGCAAGCAAGGCAGCCACAAAATCTGCATCACTCCGGTTCCCGAGCAAGAGATGGTCGCTGCGATCCAACGACACGAAGCTCTTCGGCTCGCTCGCCAACTCGAAAATCCTATACCCATGTTCAATGCCAACGATCTCATCATCAGGAGAATGTAGAATGAGAAGAGGCCGACCGAGCCGACGGATATGTCCTTCCATTACGTAACTATCGAGGTCGTCCAGAAGTTGTCGACTCAAGCGGACGGTCTGTCCGCCCAGACTTATCGTCGCCTCGTCTACATCCGCCAGCTCTGGGGCGCTGCGCATAAGAGTAGACGTCAGGTGAGCTGTATCGCTTAGTGCGCTGATGGTCGCAACGGCTCGCACCTCCGGCAGGCGCTCGGCCACAGCCAGAACTGCTGCGCCTCCGAGGCTATGCCCAATGAGGAGCCTAGGGGTGTCGTACTCCTGCTCGAGAAAGCGGGCGGCTGCGACCAAGTCGTCGAGATTCGACGAAAAGTTGGTTTGAGAGAACTCTCCGTCACTCTCACCAAGACCGGTAAAGTCGAACCGCAGCACTGCGATCCCTGTTCCAGCGAGATATCGGCTGATTCGGACAATCGGTTTCAGATCTTTGGAGCAGGTAAAACAGTGCGCAAACAGAGCATAGGCGTTAGGCGTGCCGCCGGGAAGTTCGAGTCGCGCCGACAGATTCACACCCTGAGAGCCCGCGAATTCCAGTTTTAGAGTTCTCATGGACATAACAATCCAGGCTAGTTTTCCAGAAATGGACGGCGCGAAAAAGCGGTCGAGCAGTCTTTGGTCTCAGGCTTGGTTCGCGGAGTCGGCTGGGGAGTCAGACGGGCTATCGGGTTCGGGCGAGAGGACTTCCACAGCCGGTTCCCACCAATCTTCAGTCGAGTCGAACGTCCTGCCCTCGTGGGAGCAGGGACTCGAGATGTGGTCTCTACCGTACATAGGCTTGCCGGCATGCCGGCCGCTGTGTTGTGTGTAGACAGAGCCGCAGCCCAGGCAGAAGCGCCCGACCACTCGGCCCCGACGGTCGGTTGAGATCCGGCTCATTGGAGCCACCTTCGGTCTTTGATATACCATTTCAGGTCGCTCTCTGCAGGTGATAGCCGCTTGCCCGACTCAGGCTCCGATCAGTTCCGATCGTGAGAAGAAAAAGAGCAGCTCCTGCTCGGCGTTCTCTCCTGAGTCGCTGCCGTGGATGGCGTTGCGCTCGATGGAATCTCCATACAGAGCTCGGATCGTTCCCGGACCGGCTTCCTGTGGATCCGTGGCACCCATTACCTGCCGCAGGTAGGGCACCGCGTCGTCTCGTTCCAGGGCGACCGGCATAATCGTACCGCTGGTCATGAACTCGACGAGGCTCTCGTAGAACGGTCGATCTGTGTGAACTTCATAGAAGGCGCGCGCCTGTTCTGTGCTGAGGGTCATTTTCTTCAGGGCGAGAACCTTGAAGCCTTCGTTCTCGAGGTGTGCCAATATCTTACCGCTATACCCCGCTGCGACACTGTCTGGTTTAAATATTGTCAAGGTTCGTTCCATCGCAATCTCTCCAAATATAGGTGTTGTCCAGTAGATCTTATTTTCGTTCGTTGGGTGAACGCCGTATCGGCAGCATCGAGGAGAAACCCGGTCGCACCTTACCCTGATCTCAACACGGCGTCATTCCAAGACTGTGAAGTCTCCGTCGGAATCCGCCAGCAGAAACGAGATCCCAACCGACTCGACGGCGCCTTCAGGTCCCAGCAGCAGGGCTGATCCTGCCGGCAGCCCCAGCCCCCAGCGCACCCCGTTCTGTGACATGAGTTCTCGCAGACGGCGATCGTGACCGGGATCGAAATTGGTCTCTACGACTCCTCCCGGCAACCATCCCAACCCCGCGATCGCGTTGCCACCAATGAGGCCGCGGAAGACCTCTCCGACGGTTTGTGCAGCAGCGGCAATGAGCACGACGACCCCTTCGGTGTCCATCTTCTTCCTCAAAGCTTCGGCCAGACTCACCTCTTGTAGCACCTCCATCAGGTCGTCTGCGACCCCACCACCGAGATACACGGCGCTCGAGCCTGCAATGCGCTGCAGATTCTTGCCGCGGCGCGCGTCGCGCTTCCGGTAGACTGGAATGGTTGCAACTTCGCGATCGAAAGACTCCCTAAGATAGTCGGCGAAATGACCGCCGTATTCATCCGAACCACTCGCTGTCGGCAGAAACCCGATGCCACCGGTCGGTGCTTTGGCGAGCCATGCTCTGTCAGCCTCCAAGGTCTCTCCAAAGCTGAACTCTCCACCTCCCAGCAATGCCAGCCACCCATCGCCCGGAATGCGTTGCAGGAGAGAATGAGTCATTCGAGGAGTCGGGCCACAGTGGTCCCAATATCTGCGGGCGATTCGACGACCGCGATACCCGCATCGCGCAGCGCCGCCATCTTTTCAGCCGCAGTCCCCTTGCCACCAGCCACGATGGCGCCGGCGTGCCCCATTCGGCGCCCCGGAGGCGCCGTCTGGCCCGCAATGAAACTCACCACCGGGCGGTCAAAGTTGTCCTTGATCCAACCGGCCGCCTGTTCCTCCGCAGTGCCGCCAATCTCGCCGATCAGCACTACCGCTTCGGTGACCGGGTCTGCCGCAAAGGCCGACAACGCATCAATAAAACTCGTGCCGTTGATGGAGTCACCTCCGATACCCACTCCCGTCGACTGCCCGAGGCCAAGGTTGGTCAATTGCCAGACCGCTTCATACGTCAGAGTACCCGAGCGACTGATCACCCCAACTCGGCCCTGCCGATGAATATGGCCGGGCATGATTCCGATCTTGCCAAACCCCGGAGAGATCACTCCGGGACAGTTCGGTCCGATGAGTCGAGTCGAACAGGTCTTCAGGAACGCTTTCACCCGGAGCATATCTGCGACCGGAATTCCCTCGGTGATGCAGACGATCAATTCGATTCCGGCTGCAGCGGCCTCCATGATCGCATCGGCTGCGAACGGCGGCGGAACAAAGATCATCGAAGCATTGCAATCCGTCGCTGTGCGGGCCTCCTCTACGGAGTCGAATACCGGGATTTCATCTACCGTTTGACCACCCTTCCCTGGGGTCACCCCAGCAACTACCTCTGTACCGTAGGCGCGACATCCGAGAGCGTGAAAGTTGCCCTCTTTCCCAGTGATTCCCTGCACCACAAGTCGAGTGGACGCATCTACCCAAATCGCCATCTAGGCTCGCCCCTCTGCGGCACCGACCACCATTTCAGCCGCGTCGCCCATCTGCTGTGCAACGATAAAATCGAACTCGGATTCTTCGAGTATCTTGCGGCCCAACTCAACGTTGGTGCCCTCGAGGCGGACCACAACCGGTATATCGAGATCGCCTAGGTCTCTCAGGGCTGCGACGACTCCCGAAGCGATCCGGTCGGTCCGGGCGATTCCACCAAATATGTTGACGAGAACCGCCCGCACGTTGGCGTCGGACACCAGAATTCGGAAGGCGTTTTGAACCGCCTCTTGGCTTGCCGAGCCGCCTACATCGAGAAAATTCGCCGCCTCGCCACCATAGATCTTGATGATATCCATCGTCGCCATCGCGAGGCCGGCTCCGTTCACCATGCAGCCGATATTTCCATCCAACTTAATGTAATTCAGACCATGCTCGCCGGCTTCAACCTCGAGTTCATTCTCCTCGGCCAAGTCCCGCATCGCGGCGATCTCGCTCTGGCGAAACAGCGCGCTGTCATCAAAATTCATTTTGGCGTCGAGCGCCAAGACCTCTCCCGCCCCAGTAATCAAGAGTGGATTGATTTCAGCGAGGGATGCATCCGTGTCGAGATAGGCGCGTACCAAGGACTCGATCAGA
>JAZFTL010000265.1:0-6337 GCA_036446675.1 Thermoanaerobaculia bacterium | reverse complement strand
GCAATCGCTCGCCGCGACTGCCGCGAACGTCTCGCGTGAATAATAGTAACGAGGCGGTGACAAGGGCGAGCAAGAGCCAACGTTCCCAGTTTTCGAATGTCATTCTCTATGTCCCATTGACAGGAGTTGAAAAGAATTTTTCGAGTCTATTGAATCGCACCGCTAACTCGAGCGATTGGCTCGATAATACGCCAGATTCTTTGCATCATCTTGGCTTTGGTCGATGGTAGCATGAGTCCCAATGACCCGCAGAGCCACGTTGATCGCATCACTCACCGAGTCTCCTTCCGAGCATGAGCTTGCAGTGCTGTCGAATCGGGCGGACTGGCTGGAGGTGCGCGCTGATCTGCTCCCTGCATTGGGTCCCCAAGGAGTCGACTGGCCGGAACGGGTGCATTGGCTCCGCAAACACTTCAGCGGCAAGTTGCTCTTTACACTGCGGAGTTGCGCGGAAGGCGGCGCAAGCGATCTGAATTCGGTGGATCGAGGGCGATTGTTGAGCGCGGCAGCAGCGAAATTCGATCTCATCGACCTAGAAGGAGCCACAGATCTGACCCCACAGTTGTTGGCTGAGATTCCCGCCGACCGGCGCTTGATTTCCTGGCATGGTCCTGCGGTTCGTCAGACTGAGCTCAGTAGTCGTCTCGATGATTTTCTCGAGCATTCGGCGTGCTACTACAAGTTGGTTCCAGCTGCGGACAAGCCGCAGGAATCGCTGATTCCGTTGGCTTTGCTTCATTCGCGTCAGCGTGACGACGTCATCGCCTTTGCCTCCGGTCTGAACGGGAGTTGGACGCGCCTCATCGCGCCGCGCATAGGTGCTCCGGTGGTTTTTGGCGGGGCGTCTGCACTCCCGGCAGCTCCGGGCCAAATAAGCATCGAGCGGCTCCGAGCCGACTTCGGAATGCCGAATATTCCGGCAATCAGCGATTTGTTCGGTATTGTCGGGGATCCAGTCGAACATAGTCTCTCCCCTCTTTTGCATAACTCTGCTTACAGAGAATTGGGAATTCCTGCGTTGTATCTGCCCTTTCATGTCGAACGGTTTGGAGATTTTTGGCTCGATATCGTCGACAGCGGTAGCCTAGAGGTCCTCGGTTTCAATCTTCGCGGATTAAGTATCACGGCGCCACATAAGCGGATTGCGGCCGCAGTAGCCGGTGCTAGAAGTCCGCGTGCCGAGCATATCGGTTCTGCGAACACCCTCGTGCGGGCCGGGCGGGTATGGGAGGCAGACACCACGGATTCTGCCGGCATTCTCGAACCTCTGTTGTCGCGCCAGGTGACTATCGAGAACCGAGTTGCGGCGGTTGTTGGAGCAGGCGGCGCAGGTCGAGCAGCAGCGTTTGCCCTGACGACGACTGGTGCGAACGTTACACTGGTGAATCGCGGAGTGGAGCGTGGTCGGAGAGTTGCCCGGGAGCTGGAGTTGCCCTTCTTACCCCTCGGCGATCTTGTGCCAGGAGATTTCGATCTGCTGGTTAACGCTACTTCACTCGGCCGGAGGCAGAATGACACTCTGCCTTTCGACTTGAGGGAAGTTGGTCCTAGCT
Organism: Thermoanaerobaculia bacterium; assembly: GCA_036446675.1. Lineage (GTDB taxonomy): Bacteria > Acidobacteriota > Thermoanaerobaculia > Multivoradales > JAHEKO01 > JAZFTL01. The sequence goes on along the minus strand of JAZFTL010000265.1, from coordinate 4,784 downwards.
GCATCATAGTCGATCTTGTCTATTTAGAGGGTCGACCGACCGCTTTGGTAAGCCAGGCACGGCGCCAAGGTCTGCTCGCGATTGATGGCCGAGAGGTGCTGCTGGAGCAAGCCCTTCCTCAGTTCCAGGCAATGACGGGGAGGAAGATGCCCAGAAGAGTGATCGAATCTGTTTTGGGTCTCGGCGAGGACTAGCCGGCGATGACAGCCCATGCGATTCCCCACATACGTGAGTTTTTGGCCGACGGCTTGACTCCGTTGGCGGCGTATCGGCGACTTGGGGCCGACTCGCCGTATCGCTTCCTGTTCGAGAGCGTCAGCGGCGGTGACCAGGTGGCGCGGTACAGCTTTCTTGGGGCTCAACCTCGGGAGATTTATCGTGTCTTTCTAGATCATGTCGAGGTTGAAAGAGATGGACAGAAGAAGCTCTTAGCCGGATCTTCTCTAGGCGCTCTTCGCGAGATTCTAGGTGCTACAGAGGCCGACACCCACACGATTCCTTTCACTGGAGGATTTGTCGGCTTTTTCGGTTATGACTTCGTCCGCATGATCGAAGTCCTGGAATCTCCGCCACCCGATCGTTTCGGCTTGCCGATCTCTATTTTGGCAAGGTACGACAACTTGGTCGTCTTTGACCATGCGCGCCAGCGGATCTTGGCGATCGCCAACGAAATAGAAGGGATGGTCTCCTCAGGCGAAGCCGAGAGTCACCTCGACGCGATGTCCCAGCGACTTACTCGAGCCGGCGGGGGTGGAGCGGTCAGATTTCCCCCAGATGCATCGGCATTGAATGGTGACCTTGTGGTTGTGCCCCTCACCTCAGGGGAGGATTTTCGAAGCGCTGTCGAGAAGGCGAAGAGATACATCGTGGCGGGCGATATTTTTCAGGTGGTTCTGGCGCGTCGGTGGAAAATCGAGGAGTCCATCGAACCGGTGTCACTGTTTCGTGCTTTACGTATGGTCAATCCAAGCCCCTATATGGTTCTTCTCGAGAGCCCTGAACTAGCGCTGGTGGGTGCCTCGCCCGAAATGTTGGTGCGGAAGGTCGGTTCTAGAATTCAAATTCGACCGATTGCCGGAACTCGTCCACGGGGTGCCGATACCCAGGAAGATCGGCGCTTGGCGACCGACCTCCTGTCCGACCCCAAGGAGCGGGCCGAGCACATCATGTTGGTCGACCTTGGCAGGAATGATGTCGGGCGCTCAGCATGTGCCGGAACGGTGCGCGTTCCAGAACTGATGGAGATCGAACACTACAGTCATGTAATGCATATCGTTTCGAGCGTCGAAGGAGAGATCAGACCCGGTGTAACGGGATTGGATGCACTTCTGGCTTGCTTTCCAGCCGGCACGGTCTCCGGTGCCCCCAAGATTCGAGCGATGGAGATTATCGATGAGCTGGAGCCGGAAGCTCGCGGCCCCTATGCGGGAGCCGTAGGCTACCTCTCGTTTTCGGGTGATCTGGACACTTGCATTACGATTCGGACTCTCATGATTAGGGAGAATGAAATATCGGTGTCCGCAGGTGCCGGCATCGTGGCCGACTCGGATCCTGCCAAGGAGCAAGAAGAGACCGAGAACAAAGCTGCTGGTCTGATCGCAGCCGTAGATCTGGCGAGGAGGATCCAACTTGATCTTGATGATCGATAACTACGACTCGTTTACCTACAACTTGGTACAGATTCTCCTGCGCCTGGAGATCGAAGTAGAGGTGGTTCGTAACGATGTGGAGAGTGTCGACGCGATGCTTGCTCGCGGTCCCTCCGGGATCGTGGTTTCGCCCGGTCCGGGCCGGCCTGAGAATGCCGGCAACTGTCTCGAGCTGTTCGATCGGAGACCGCAACTTCCGATCCTTGGCGTCTGCCTCGGGCATCAAGTGCTGGCTCTCTCGTGTGGCGCCAAAGTGACAGCGGCCCGAACTCTGATGCACGGGAAGACTTCTGAGATCACCCATAATCAGGCAGGAATTTTTAGTGGACTCTCCGACCCGTTCGAAGCGACTCGCTATCATAGCCTCGCAGTTTCCGAAGAGAGTCTTCCAGACGAACTCGAAGCTCTGGCTTGGAGTGATGATGAAACACTCATGGGTATGCGGCACCGGGACTATCCGTATTGGGGAGTGCAGTTTCACCCTGAGTCGGTGTTGACCGTGCAAGGACCCCGATTGGTAGAGAACTTTGCCCGCCTGTGCTCCGAACTGCCGGCTGAGAACCTGTGAATATTTCCATATGCTGCTGCGGGCACCACCAAGAGCGCCCAGCTGCGTTTCGAAAGCTCGAAATAGCCGGCTATTCCCTCACTTCCGCGCCTTGCTGGACACTCTCGGTCGCACCCTCGCGACGAATCTGGAAAAATTCACAGGCTCTGAGGACAACTGAGCGAGGTCTCGGAGGTCTAGGACAGTGCAGCCGACAGAAGCATTGAGTCATCTTGTCGCAGGCCGGGACCTGAGCATCGAAGAGACGGAGTCTCTCTTCGACCAGCTCATGGATGGGGCTCTGAGCGACGCGATGAAGGCAGCTCTTTTGGTCGCGTTAGAGGTGAAGGGTGCCTCGATTTCAGAGATCACCGGCGCGGCGAAGGCGATGCGCAGCCGGGTGCAGCGAGTGCACCATTCCTGCCACGATGTGGTCGACACCTGTGGAACCGGTGGTGACGGCAAGGGGACCTTCAACATTTCCACGGCGGCGGCACTGGTGGCGGCAGCGGCCGGCGTGCCAGTCGCCAAACACGGAAATCGATCGGTCTCGAGCCGCTCCGGCAGCGCCGATGTACTCGAGGAACTGGGAGTCGAGTTGGATCTGACTCCCGGTCAGATGGCGAGGTCGCTGGAGACGATCGGCATCGCTTTTCTGTTCGCTCCCAAGTTGCATCCGGCGATGGCCGAAGTCGCTCCGCTGCGTAAGGAATTGGGAATCCGCACGATCTTCAATGTTCTTGGACCCATTACCAATCCAGCGGCGGCGCAGCGGCAACTGATTGGAGTCTTTGCCTTGGATTTAGTGGAGAAAATTGCCGCCGTTCTCGCTGCGCTGGGTTCCACCCATGCAATGGTCGTTCACGGGTCTGATGGATTAGATGAGATCACCACCACCGGTCCGACTCATGTCTGCGAACTGAAAATGGGTGAGCTGACCTCCTACACTTTGGACCCCGAGGATTTCGGATTCGAGCGGGTTGAGCCGCAGGATCTGCACGGGGGAGATCCTGCGAAAAACGCCGTCTTAATCGAAGAGGTGATCGGTGGGCAAGGAGGCCCGCTGGCAGATATCACCGCACTGAACGCAGCAGCGGCTCTCTACGTCGGTGGACGAGCAGAGGACCTTGCGGACGGTGTTGGGTTGGCGCGGCAGGCGATACTTTCCGGGGCAGCCTGTCGCAAGTTGGAGCAGCTCAGATCCTTCTCCGCGAGTCCAACTGCTCTATGACCGGCTCTTGAAGGAATCGACATGGGATCGCAAGTAGCCGACATCTTGATCCGAATTGTCGAGCAGCGACGCAGAAGACTCACTGGCACGGCCACGACCAGCCAACCCTTTTCCGCCACCAAGGAGCATCGCCTACTCTCCCCGCAAGACAACCCGTTTCTCCGGGCTCTCGCCGCGGCAAGAGGGCACGCCGTGATCGCAGAGATCAAGTTGGGCTCCCCTCGACTCGGCTCGCTGGTCGATGAAATCGACCCGGTGAAGCTCGCCAAGTCGTATCGCGCCGCGGGAGCAACGGCGCTTTCTGTTGTGGTCGAGCCGGACTTCTTCTTCGGAAGTTACCAACTGTTGACGGAGTGCAAGGCCGCAAGTGGTCTGCCGGTAATCGCCAAAGACTTCGTTGTCGATTCGTGCCAGCTGGAGTTTGCGGCGCGAGCCGGCGCCGACGCGATCCTCTTGATCGCCGCGCTCTACCAAGAAAGAGAGTTGATCGACTATGCGAACCAAGCCCGCTCTCTGGGTTTGGTTCCACTCATTGAGACCCACTCGAGAGGGGATCTTGCCAAGCTCGGATCGGTGGACTGGGAATTGATTGGAGTCAACAACCGCGACCTCAGCTCCTTCGAAGTAGATCTGAAGCAATCACTGGAACTAATCCCGCAGCTCCCCAGCTGTGGCCTCAAGGTGGCCGAGAGTGGAATCTCCACGCCCCAGGAGCTTCTTCTCCTTTCGGAAGCGGGTTTCGATGCCTTTCTCATCGGTGAATCTCTGCTCCTAGCAGCCGACCCCGAGGCGAAGCTGCGGGAGTTCCTCTCGCTGGTCCCGACGACTTGAACAGGGAACGATTGGCCTCTCTTGGTGAGAGAGAACCAGAATCAGGTGACAAGGATCAGCCGGGAGCCGAGGGCGGCGACAGCTCACTCAGCTTCGCGTTTCACTTACCTAGTCGTTGAGCGGATCGGACCCTAGAGAGTCTTCGACCCGCATCCGAAAATTTGCTCCAAGCCCGGGCATTGACAAATAGACGGAATACAATCTAGTTCAGAATCGCCGTCTAAACCTGTGATCGCTGATGTGGACGATGTCTCAGTTAGGGAAAAAAACTGGAGTTAAATGATGATGAAAGAAATCATTGGTGACCATGAGAAGTTCTTTGCCCTTCAGAATACGCGCCTGAGTGGTGCCGGCATCGATATTACCGGATGTGAAATCAGTCACCTAGCTTACCGAACGAAAACTTACGACGAGTATTTGATAATCAGAGACACCATCGAACACCATTGTACTTCGAACATTGAGAACATCTGGAATGGGCGGCCTATATCGATTATGAAACTAAAGGATCCGCTGGTTCTAGGTG
>JAZFTL010000264.1:0-5852 GCA_036446675.1 Thermoanaerobaculia bacterium | reverse complement strand
ACCGAGAGACCAGTACCGCTGACAAACTGGTCTTCGACTTCGTGGGCGGTACAAATCTCGATCCAGCAGTCGATGAGCACATCCATTCAGCGCAGATCACGCTGGTAGACATCGACCATATTGAGAGTGTCTGGACTGGGTACAAGGAAGGCAAGTCCACGGGTGCGATGACCTTCCGATTAGTCCGCTCAGATTAACCGAGGGTGAGATGTAGCCTCCTGGAGATCGACCGGGCTTGAGTTGACTCGAGCAGATCGATCCGGAACGTGAACATGGAGACGCTCAGTCAGCTGGAGGCCCGTCGACTCGCCTTAGCACGGGCGGGTCTCTTGAAGCCCGAGTGGACCGGATTTCCCTGGCGTGGAGCAGGGTCCGGCAAGCGGGCTCGTGCCGCTGCTCACCGGGTTATTCGCCGCTTCGGGTACCTCCAGCTCGACACCGTCTCAGTCGCCGGCGCCCGCAGTCACGTCATCGTGCTGTTGTCCCGCTTGACCGGCTTCGATGCGCAGCTTGGTGAAGCGCTGCTGCAGCCGAGCGAGCCGCTCTTCGAATACTGGGGTCATGAAGCCTCTTGGCTCCCGATCGAGCTCTATCCGGTCTTCAGCTTTCGTCGCATTGAGTTCAGTCACCACCCTTGGTGGGGAGATCTCGTGGGTCAGCACCCGAAGATTGCCCGCGGGATCATGCGACGAATCCGCGACGAAGGCCCGCTGCGTTCGCTCGACCTCGAAGGTCGGGGCAGCCGAGGATGGTGGGATCTGAAGGTTGCCAAGAAGGTAGCCTCGGCGCTCTGGTCCTCGGGTGCCTTGGTCATTCGGGAGCGCCGAAACTTTCAACGCTTCTACGATCTTCCGGAGCGCGTGATACCGCAGGAGTACTTGGAGACCTCGATTCCTCGAGTGGAGGCCATCGAAGTTCTCCTCTTGCAGGCGCTCGAAGGTCACGGCTGGGCCTCGACGACAACTCTGATCCAAACATGGAGATTCAAGAAGTGTAGGTCCGAAGTCGCAAAGGCCTTGCGCAATCTCCACGAACGGGGGCAGATTCTAGAGTGCGCCTTGGATCTCGGCCACAAGAGTAGGGTCCCTGGTTGGGTACGTCCGGCCGACTTGGAGCTTGCCGGTAGGCTCCAGCGGGTCCGTCCCCGTCGCGATCGCGGGGTGCTGCTCTCGCCGTTCGACCCCGTTCTGTGGGACCGCGCTCGCACTCTCCAACTGTTCTCCTTTCATCAAGTATTGGAGATCTTCAAGCCGGCGGCGCAACGTATCTATGGGTATTACTGCTTGCCGGTCTTAGCGGGAGATCGACTGGTGGCGCGCTTCGATCTCAAGGCACACCGGAAGAGGGGTGTCCTGGAGGTGCTGGCGGCACATTTCGAGGGAGCTACTGGATCGAGCGGGTCGAGTCGACTCGATGGAGAGACCAGAGAAGCTCACCGAGCGGCCCAGACTGGGTTGGACCGATTCGCGGAATCTCTCGAACTGAAGCTGGTGGGCCGGCCCGGACTTACGCCGGCGTAGAGAATATTGGGACGCCTGGACCGACTTTCGAGGCTTATCCCACCGCAAAACGGAAGCTGTGAGTTGCGTTGACATACTCCGAGGCGAAGGCCATAATGGCATCAATTGGCACTGACCTGAGGCACCTGGTGACCCACTCCGGCTTCCGAGAGAAGCGTTTGGAGGGGTAACGGGAAGACCGGGAAGAACCTATTCATCTAGAGAGGATTGGTATCGCAGTTGCATACCGAGAAAGTATATGTCCGGATGTCAAGGATGCACATTCAAGGGGATGTCGACCGCCGTCGAGAACAACTTCGTCGGAGTTCGATTTGGTGAAGAGACTAATCTGACGCTCTGCGCCGCCGGGAACGATATCTTCGCTGCCGGGGATGCAGTCGTTGTAGAAGCGGATTTGGGCCCCGCCTTCGGGAGGGTGGAGAAATCTCCCATGCCCGTTTTTAAGCCCTGCCAAAAATCCAGTGCAAAGAGGGTGCTGCGACGTGCCAACGACGTGGACATCGGGGCCTTCGATCAGCAGATGCTGAATGAGGACCAGGCGAAGAGATTTTGTCGGGAAAAATCGCGAAGTTTGGGTCTAGAGATGAAAATCTCGCGCGTAGACTTCGCCTTTGATGGCCGCACCGCTACGATTTACTTTACCGCCGATGGCCGCATCGATTTTCGCAAATTGGTGCGTGAGGTCTCGAACCGATTTACGGCAAAGGTCAAGATGACTCAAGTAGGATCCAGAGATGAGGCGGGTCTGATCGGCGGAATCGGTATTTGTGGTCAGACGCTTTGCTGTTCGACCTGGCTGAAAGATTTCAAGCCGATCTCTATTCAGATGGCCAAGCGGCAGAATTTGAGCCTCAATCCTTCGAAGATTTCGGGACAGTGTGGGCGCTTGCTGTGCTGCTTGGCCTACGAGGTAGAGAATTACCAGAAACCGCCTGAGAGGCGAAAGGCGAGATCGACAAATGTCTAAAGACACTGCGAATCGCAAACTAATCCGTCCGGGAGTGGCTGAGCTGGGTAAAGATGGACCGTCACGGTCGATTCGCCGCAAGCAGGCGCCGCCGGAACAGACCAACGCAGAGGAGTTCTACTACCTCAAACAGATGGCCGCCCGCTCACCGATGGTGGTGAAGTTGGTTGATGGCGAAGAGCTTCGCGGCTGGATCGAGTGGTACGACAAGGGTTCCATCAAGCTGAATCGGCAAAAAGAGCCCAATCTTTTTATCCCCAAACACAGCATCCGCTACATGTTCAAGGAAGACGAGCTGCGTCGGCGGGGTCGCAGAAGTACACCCTAACTCCTCTTCGGTTCCATTCAAGTGCCGACCCAGCCTGTCCTGGCCCTGACTCAAGGAGATCCTGCAGGGATCGGCCCTGAGATTCTCTTGAAGCTGGTGGCCGGCGGTCGAGAGGCCTCGTCCTGCCGACAGCTCTTGATTGCGGAAAGATCTGCCCTCGAGTGTGTCCAGAAATCGGTTCCGGCTGCGGGGTGGGACAGGCTCGTGTTTATGGAGTCTGTTCCTTCGGCCTCGGTACTTGCTGATTTAGAGAGCACCGCGATTGCGGTTTTCGACCCGGTGGGAAGCGGTCGAAAAGTCGTGCCGGGCCGGTCGAGGGCAGCTGATGCCGCCGGCGCCATGGCGGCGCTGGACACGGGGATCGCTCTGGGGCAAAGCGGCGTGGTAGATGCACTGGTGACAGCCCCTATCAGCAAGTCTTCGATCGCCCGACACTACTCAGGCGATTTTCGTGGTCATACCGACTACATCGCACAGGTATGTAACCTCGACTCCTACGGCCGCGACTATCTCATGGCATTTCTCGCTCCCGACCTACAGGTCGCATTGGTTTCAACGCATATTTCTCTGTCTGAGGCCATCCGGCAGCTGGATTCCAAGAGAATCGTCGAGGCCCTCAATTGTCTGTCGAAGAATTGCGGCGGGAGTATCGCAGTGGCAGGACTGAATCCTCATGCCGGGGAGGAGGGTTTGCTGGGAACGGAGGATCGAGACATCGTGGCGCCGGCGATAGAGCAGTTCCGCGATTCGGGAGCGACTCGGGCCACTGTGTTCGGGCCCGAAAGCCCAGATTCCGTTTTTGTTCGGGCGCGGCGCGGTGAGTTCGACTGGGTGCTGGCGCTCTATCACGATCAGGGGTTGATAGCGGTGAAGACAGTGGCCTTCGGTGCGGCGACCAACTGGACGGTAGGCTTGCCGTTTATCAGGACATCGGTCGATCACGGCACCGCCTTTGCCTTGGCCGGTACCGGACGCGCCGATGTCGGACCCTTGGAACGAGTGGTAGCGACGACCTTGCAGCTGATCGCCGGAAAACTACCTCGATCTGCTGCGACCTCGATGTAGGTGCGTCTGCCCTTTTCTAGATATGAAGAATCATAGACTCAGTCTCCTGTTGGCAGTTGCGGTTGCCGTGGTATTCGGAACCCTCGGTATTCTGCGTGACTCTTGGAATTCGGTCACCGGCGACGAAGGAACCTATCTCGCGATGGCATCGAGTCTCGCCTTTGATGGCGACCTCGAGTTCGCAGGCGCCGATCTGGCCCGGCTCGAAGCGGGCCGCGGAGGGGGTCGTGTCACTCTGAGTCTCCAAAGGACCCATCGGGGTGTAAGGTTCTCCAAGCCCATTCTGTACCCTCTGGTCGCGGCACCGTTTTATCGTGTCTTTGGGGAATGGGGATTGGTTCTGTTGAATCTCGTAGTGCTCGGCGGGGCGCTCTGGCTCACGCTCGGCTACCTGGAGCGGCGCACGACTCCCTCCGAGGCGGCCCTCTTGCTCGTAACCTTCGTTGGGGTGAGTGTGGTCTTTCCCTATGTCGGTTGGAAGACTTTCGATCTATTCCAGGTAGCGCTCTCACTGGCCGGGCTCGTGCTGTGCCTTGGAGCGCTGAGGCCCGCAACAGAAGACAGCAAGGGGCGGGCCCGCTGGGTTGTGGAACACATCTATGCTCCTTGGTGTGGGGCCATTCTGCTGGGATTGCTCGTGTCGATCCGCTATCCAAACGCGCTTCTTCTCCTCGCGGTTGTAGCCATTCTGTTGTCGGTCCAAGAAAGAAAGAGAGCCCTTGGGGTAGCGGTTTTGGCGGCTGCCGCCTTCGGGCTCATTCTCGTCCTCACTTGGTTCTCCTCAGGTGCTTTCAATCCGTACAAGGCCGACAGGGCGTCATTCTCTCCTACAGCGGGTGATCTGCTCGCTCTGTTCGATCCGATCGATTCGAAAGCTGGGTTGGAGGCGCACTTCAAGTCGAATAGGGCGACCAGCTCTTTGGGCGCTGCGCCCCGGATCAAGCCTCGAGTCAGTCTCTATAGTGCCCTCTACTTCTTCATAGGACGCCACACGGGGTTGATTTTCTATTTTCCTTGCGCACTCATGCTGACCTTCTATGCTCTGCGCTACCGTGATCGAATGGGAGTGATCCTGTTGCTTGCGGTCGCTGGATCGGTCACCTTTTATCTGCTTTGGCTGCCGCACAACTACTTCGGAGGCGCGGGATTTCTGGGCAATCGTTATTTCCTCAGCGCTTATCCGGCTCTTCTCTTGGCGCCCCTGAGACTCCCTTCGAGACGGTTCCTGGCCGGTGTCTGGATCGTCGGGGCGCTGGTCGCGATCTCGGCGCTGGGGTCGGCAGCTCAGGCAGGCGGGCTGGATCAATCCTCCCAGAATCACACTTATGCAGGGGTCTTCCGCTACTTCCCCTATGAATCGACGGCGTCGGATCTCGACGGCTCCAGGGACCGCTTCTGGGCCAAAGAATTGACCCGGTTCGTAGATCCATTTGTCCAGCTCAAAGCCGAGAATTTCTATCTCTGGACGAATAGTCCGGCGACTGAACTCGAAGTTGCACACCTCCGCACCGATGCCGTGATGCGATTCTGGGTCTCTTCAGAGGAAGAGAAGTTGGAGATAGTCTACTCAGACCGAGGTGGAAGCCGGACGATCCCGCTGGCGGGGAGACGTGGAATCAGGCAGATCATAGAAATAGAGCCTGCCTCGAGTTGGCGCTATCACCCTCTCTGGTTTCGAAACGTCTGGGACCATGGCTTGCCCTATCATGTAAGAACCTACCGCCTGCGGCTTGTCTCGCCGAGCGGCAAGACCGCGAAGGCGTCAATTCGCTATTTGGGCCACGATCAGCTACCGACGTTCCTTTTTGGGTCGAGGGTGCTTCAAGCCGCCCTGCCGGCAGAGGTCGTGGGGGGATCTGTGACTACGGTGAGCGTCAAGATCCAGAATATGGGGAGCGATAACTGGGACAGCACATCCGATCTCCCGGTCTTTCTGAGTTATCGGATCAGTCGTGCCGGGATTGAAGATCCC
>JAZFTL010000263.1:0-4729 GCA_036446675.1 Thermoanaerobaculia bacterium | reverse complement strand
CAGATCTCCAGCTTCGATTTGGCCTTCATAGAACACGATCGTCCTGGTGGTGCAGCATGCCGTGCACCAAACGTTGTTCAAGAGCAACGTCTTACTCTTATCTGGGATCGAATCCCAGAACGACTTCGCCTTTGGTGTCATCTCCGACATCGGCCTGTTCCCTGCCCTCTAACAGCCTTAATAACGGGAACAAGAAATTCCCTGTATTTCTTCGATATACATGGACTATAGTGCCTTGTATCCTGGTATTTAATTTGAAACGAGGAGATTCTGTGCGGCGACCTCAAACCCGGATGACTCTACCAAACCGCGATTCGTACCTCAGTCAAAACGTATGATGCATCAGGTGCGTGACATCCTACGGTACCATCATGATGCGCTTCGCGCGGAGTCTTGCGTGCGCTGGACCTCTATGAAGAGTAGGATATCCGTTAAGAGACCAAATTTGGCTTGTCGGTAAAGTGAGACGATGGACGAGAACGCCGCTTGATCAGTTCGTGGCTCAGAACGGCCCAGAATGACTCAGACTGGCTTGACCTAGCCTAGGAGGTGCCCATTGATTCCCGGAAGTTTTGACTATCACGCCCCAAGCACCGTTGAGGAAGCGGTGGCGCTGCTCGAAAACAGCGGTCCGGACACGAAGCTTCTCGCAGGTGGGCATAGTCTGGTCCCCGCGATGCGATTTCGTCTGGCTCAGCCCGCTACTCTTGTCGACATTAATCGAATCGCCGGTCTCGATGCGATTCGCGAGGAAAACGGGCACCTCGTTCTCGGGGCCCTCGTGCGGGAGTCGGCCGTCGAGCGCTCGCAGCTCGTGCGGGATCGCTATCCCCTACTCGCCGACACCTCGAAGGTCGTGGCGGATCCTCTGGTACGCAATCGCGGCACCGTGGGCGGCAACATTGCTCACGCCGATCCCGCTAACGACCACCCCGCAGCGATGCTTGCTTATGGTGCCGAAATCGTAGCGGTCGGGCCATCCGGGAAGCGCACGATTGGGATCGATGACTTCTTCGTCGACCTTTTCGCGACCGCCCTCGCCGAAAACGAAATCCTCGTCGAGATTCATATTCCTACTCCCGGACCTGGCTCAGGCGGTGCCTACGTCAAGTTCGAGCGCAAGGTCGGCGACTACGCTATCTCCGCCGTTGCAGTGCAGTTAACAATGGAGGGTGAGACCTGTAGCGCCGTGAAAATCGGGCTGACCAACGTCAACCCGGTTCCGATGCGCGCCACCGATGCCGAGGCCGCGATCGTCGGCAACACGCTTTCCGATGAGGTGCTCGAGAATGCGGGCAAGGCTGCCGCCGCAGAGTGCGATCCATCGCCCGACCTGCGTGGATCCGTAGAGTACAAGCGGGACATGACACGGATTCTCACCAAGCGTGCGATTCTAAGAGCCGCCGAACGAGCCCAAGGAGGTGCGGCATGAGCACCCACACCATCACTCTCAACGTCAATGGAGAAGAGATCACGCACGAGGTCGAAGCGCGGACTCTGCTGGTTCATTTCATCCGGGAGGATCTCGATCTAACCGGCACACACATCGGCTGCGACACCTCACACTGCGGCGCCTGCACGGTACTGCTCGATGGCGTGGCGGTGAAAAGCTGCACCCTATTCGCAGTCCAGGCCGAGGGGGCGTCGATCGAGACGATCGAGTCACTCGCCGTGGACGGCGCTCTGCATCCCCTACAGGAAGGCTTCTGGGAAAAACATGGGCTCCAATGCGGGTACTGTACGCCCGGTATGATCATGAGCGCCAAGTACCTATTGGACAACAATCCGGATCCGACCGAAGAAGAGATCCGCCAAGGTATCTCCGGCAACCTCTGCCGTTGCACCGGCTACAACAAGATCGTCGAAGCGATTCAATACGCGGCCGAGAAAGCGAATCAGACTGACAGTGAGGAGGCAACGTCATGACGCCGGTCGACAACAAGTTCGAAGTGCACAGTCCTAAACCTGAAGGTGTGTCGGCCCAAGTCGAAACGACCCACGAGGTGCGCATCACCACCCCCGCCGCAGTCTGCGGCATGGGTCACCGCATGAAGCGCAAAGAGGATCCACGATTCATTCAGGGCAAGGGTCGCTACATCGACGACATCAAGCTTCCCGGTATGCTCTATATGGACATTGTCAGAAGTCCTTACGCCCACGCCAAAATCAACTCGATCGATACGGCGGCCGCCCTTGCAACCGAGGGCGTACTCTCCGTCATTACGGGAGAAGATCTCAAGGCAGCGGGCGATCTCCACTGGATGCCGACGCTGATGTCGGATACCCAGATGGTGCTGCCAATCGAGAAGGTCGCCTACTACGCGCAAGAGGTTTGCGCGGTTGTGGCTACGAGCCGCTACATTGCGGCTGACGCAATCGAGAAGATCGTCGTGGACTACGAGCCGCTAACTCCGGTGATGGATCCATTCGAGGCGATGAAAGACAAGGTCATCGTCCGCGACGACAAAGAAGAGAAGACCAACCACATCTGGCATTGGGAAGCCGGCGACAAGGCGGCAACCGACCAAGTATTCGCCGATGCCGCGCATGTCGTCAAGCAGAAGATATATCTTCCTCGGCTGCATGTCTGCTCCATCGAAACCTGCGGCATGGTTGCCAACTACAGCAAGGTGACCGAGCAGATGCAGATCTACATGACCTCGCAGGCGCCGCATGCACATCGCACCATCTTCGCAATGGTCAGCGGATTGCCGGAACAGAAAATTCAAGTCATCTCGCCCGACATCGGCGGTGGGTTCGGCGGCAAGGTGCCGATCTACCCCGGCTACGTCTGCTGCATCGTGGCGAGTCTCGTCACCGGCAAGCCCGTCAAGTGGATTGAAGATCGCAGCGAAAACCTGCAGGCCGACAGCTTCGCCCGCGACTACCACATCACGGCCGAAATGGCGGCCGACGGCGATGGCAAGATCACCGGTCTTCGCGTCAAGACCATCGCGGATCACGGCTGTGCCGATTCGGCGGCACAGCCATCCAAGTTTCCCGCCGGGCTCTTCAGTATCGCCACCGGCTCGTACGACCTCAAGGCGGCTCACATGGAAGTCGATGGGGTCTATACCAACAAGCCGCCGGGAGGCATCGCCTACCGCTGTTCCTTCCGCGTCAGCGAGGCCGTTCATCTGATCGAGCGCGTCGTCGACATCCTGGCACACGATCTCGGTGAAGACCCGGCCGAATTCCGCTTGAGGAACTTCATTCGGCCCGATCAGTTCCCCTACAAGTCGCCAACCGGGTGGGAGTACGACAGCGGCAACTATGAGGCGGCTCTGCGCAAGGCGATGAAAATGATCGACTACGCAGGGCTCCTCGAGGAGCAGGCCGAGAAGCGCGCCCGCGGCGAGCTTATGGGTATCGGTATTTCGAGCTTCACCGAGGTGGTCGGCGCCGGTCCGTCACGCGACTACGACATTCTCGGCATCAAGATGTTCGACTCGGCCGAGATCCGTATTCACCCGACCGGGAAGGCGATCGCTCGCTTCGGTACCAAGTCGCAGGGCCAGGGCCACGAGACGACCTACGCGCAGATCATCGCCGAGGAACTCGGACTTCCTGCAAACGATATTCAGATCGAGGAAGGCGACACCGATACAGCTCCCTACGGGCTCGGAACCTACGCCAGCCGCTCGACGCCGACCGCCGGGGCCGCCGCGGCGATGGCTTCACGGAAGATCAAGGCAAAGGCGAAAAAGCTCGCGGCGCACCTGCTCGAAGTCGGGGAGGACGATCTCGAGTGGAATGTCGACAAGTTCGAAGTCAAGGGGTCGCCCGATCAAAACAAGACGATTCAGGAGATCGCCTTCGCCGCTTACACCAATCATCCACCGGGCATGCAGGCCGGGCTCGAAGCGACCGACTACTACGATCCGCCGAATCTCACTTTCCCGTTCGGCAGTTACATCTGTGTCGTCGACATCGACACCGGCACCGGAGAAGTCCATGTCCGGCGCTTTGTCGCGGTCGACGACTGCGGCAACATCATCAACCCGCTCATTGTCGAGGGTCAAATCGAGGGCGGCCTGACCATGGGACTGGCGCCGGCACTCTTCGAAGAGATCGTCTACGACGAGAATGGCCAGAACCTCACGGGCACGTTCGCCGACTATCTCGTACCGACCGCGGTGGAGTCACCGAAGTGGGAACTCGGTAAGACGATTACGCCGTCGCCACATCACCCACTCGGCGCCAAGGGTGTCGGTGAATCGCCGACCGTCGGGGCACCGCCCGCGATCGCCAATGCTGTCGTCGACGCGCTCTGGCACCTCGGCGTGCGTCATCTCGACATTCCGATCACACCGCAAAAGGTCTGGAAGGTACTACGCGACGCGGGGGTCAACAACTAAGAGCCCACTCAACACAAAACCATGTTCGACGAATTCTTCAGCCTCGCGGCCGAACTTCAAAAGGAAGGTAAGCCCTTTGCGACTGCGGAGGTGGTCCGCTCAGAAAAACCGACTTCGGGGCGGCCCGGCGACAAGGCGATTATTACGGCTGACGGTGTGCTCTCCGGATGGATCGGCGGCAGTTGTGCTCAGCCGACGGTCATCGAGGCAGCCCTGGCGGCGATCAAGGACGGTCGCAGCCGACTGATACGGCTCTCCCCCGATGACGGAACTCCTGGCTCCTCTGACTAATATTCATCCAAAACCGCCGACACCGCACCTGATGGTTTCGATGAGGTGGCCATGAAATGTTTCAGTTGTTGAACACTAGA
>JAZFTL010000262.1:0-5556 GCA_036446675.1 Thermoanaerobaculia bacterium | reverse complement strand
TGCCATTGTCGGGCTCGAGTGCAAGAAGACGATCGGTCGACGCAAGTGCCTCCGCGAAATCTCCTTCATCCATGTAGATGGCAATGAGTGCCGTATGGGCTGGGATGAGGTTGGGTTGGAGCGCCAGGGCGTCGATAAATCTAGCCTTGGCGCTGCTGGATGCGCCGATTTTCAGTGCAGCGACACCTTCGTTGTAGGTCATGATGGCGGCGTCCTGCCCTCCGCCGGAGACTTTGAGTGCTTCCAATGCCGCCGCGGCTTCGGCTTTGTTACCGAGGGCGTTGTGGGCGCTGTAGAGGATTCGATAAGACTGGGAGTTCTCGGGATCCAGTTGCTGAAAAGTTTGAGCGGATTCCAAGGCAGCGTGATAGTCCTTCTCTTCCAGATAGATTCCGGCGAGAGCGGCGTGACCTGCAGCCATCTTGGGATCCAGCTCCAAGGCTCGCATGATATCGAGCTTACCGGCGGCTAAATCGGATGCTCGGATGGCAGTGACGCCCCGATTGAAGGCCTCTTCGGCCGGGGTAAACCGGATGACTTCTCCAGGGGCCATGTTGGCGTTCGGTTGGCCGCCCCCAGCCGATTTCGGCGGCATCGTGATGGTGCGGGTAACCGTCTTGCGCACCTCCGGCTTGATTCGAATGTCGATGGAAGTAAAGCCTTCTTTTTCAAAATGCAGGTCATAAGTCTTCGTGGCGTCAGCAAAGGCGAGGATCGCTTTCCCCTTGCTGTTCGTAGTTTTCTCAATACGGAGTGACTCCAGGAGTGAGCAGGTGCCGAGGACGAGAACTCCTTCGATGGGTTCTCCTTGGTTGTCGATAACCGAGAGAGAGAGACGGCCGAAATTCTGTGCCTCCAGTGTGGACTGCAACGTGCCGGCAAGAATGACCAGGAGAGCAAGAACGCGTAAGGACTTCGGTCTTCGATTCATTTCTAACTTGCTCCTCTCACGATGGCTTTGATCCGGCGGTCGGCCCCGATCGAGAACGCTTCGATACAACCTGAGCCGGGGGTTACTGGGACTCCCAATCCGGCGGCGTCGGGCAGCCCTCTAACGACTATTATTGGTGATTTGGCGTCTCATGTGAAGATTCGGTTTTCGGCTCGGTCGATGTTTCCGCATTTGATCCAGACGGTTTGCGACGCTTTCTCTTCCAGAATCGGCGGCGCGGCGCTTTGGTAGAGGCGATGGCAGCCTCGATCGAATTCTCTGTTGTTTGAGAGGTCGTACTGGGATTTGGTTCAGCCTCGCCCCGAATCCCGGATTGAGTGGTGGTTGGTTGCCGAGACGAAGAATCCATTGCCGGAGCGGCAGAATTCCGAGTCGGCGCTTCTGGAGACGAGGCCACGACAGAATCCCTCTCCGGCCCGACCGACGGTGCGGCGCTGACGGATTTCTTTTGCGGGCGTCGACGGGAGTATCGTCTCTTGGGTCTCGCAGCTACCTTGGTGGTGGGGCGGGCAATCTCCGACTTCGCCTCAGTTGTTGGGGAGCTTCCCGGGGAGTCTGCTTGAGTGGGGAACGATCCATCAGCAGGCGAATCCGCAGCTTCAGTTGCAGAATTCGGGGTCGACTCGACGCTCTGCGCCGCCTCGGCGGGTCTCTTCTGGGGGCGCCGCCGAGGGCGTCGTCTCTTTGGTCTCCCAGCTGTCTTCGGCGGCTGAGGTGTGTCATTTTCGGGCACTTTCTCGCCGGCCTCTCCTTCCCACCGTGACCCTGTTTGGGCAATCTGCGAGGCATGGATGGCAGCATCCTCTTTGTGGGTTTCTGGGGATTGAACTGCCCCGGCCGGGCGCTCTGTCCAATCGATCTCCTGGTCCGGTCGGTGCAATCGATTCGAGGCTATGACCTCGATTTTCAGGTCGAATTCGGATTCGAGGGCGACGATTTCTGAGCGGCGGCTATTCTGGAATGCGTCGGCGAGTTCCGGATGCAGGCTAATGCGCACACTCTTCAGTGAACTGGTTGCGGCGCGAGCCTCGATTCTGCGAATAAGATTCAAGCCCACCATCTCGGGGCTGGCGATTCTTCCAGTTCCGTCGCAGGTCGGACAGGCCCGATGAGTCCTGAGATGCAATGCTTGCCGGATACGTTGACGATTGATTTCTACCAGGCCGTTGGGGCTTACCCTGCCCACGGATGATCGCGCCTTGTCGGCCTTCATAGCATCGCGGAGAACTTTGACCAATTCGGTCTGGCTCTTGTGGCTTCTCATGTCGATGAAATCAACGACTACCAATCCACCGATATCGCGCAGCACCAGTTGTCGGGCCACTTCGACCGCGGCCTCCATATTTGTCTTGATGGCGGTCTCTTCTTGACTGGATGCCCTGGTGCTGCGGCCTGAATTGACGTCAATGGCCACGAGTGCTTCGGTCGGATCAATGACGATCGAACCTCCGCTCGGCAGAGGCACGGTCTTCTCGTAGATGCTGTCGATTTGTCCTTCGAGATCGAAGTGGGAGAAAAGCGGAGCTCTTTCCTGGTGCCGTATGAGGCGAGTCTTGGCGCGTGGCATGATCGCCCGCATGTAATCTGTGGCCTTCTCAAAGGCCTCATCTGTGTCGACGATCACCTCCTCGATCGCGTTGTCTAGGTAGTCGCGCATGGCTCTCAGAAGGAGGTCTTGATCGCTGTAAATGAGGCGCGGTCCCTTGCCGCTTCGAGCCTCGTGTTGCACTTTTCTCCAGATCCGAAGAAGAGCGGCGAGGTCGCGCGTCAGGATGGCCTTACTTTGATCCAAGGCGTTGGTGCGAATGATGACACCGCATCCTTGTGGAATGTTGAGATCTGCGGCAATTCCCTTCAAACGGGTTCGCGCCTTGTCATCTTCGACCTTACGAGAGACCCCGCGGGTGTTGTCGTAGGGCGTCAGGACCAAGTACCTACCGGCAAGGCTCAGGCTCGTGGTCAAGGCCGCGCCTTTTTTGCCCTCGGCGTCTTTGGTGACCTGTACGAGAATCGGTTTACCGCGATCCAGAAGATCGGCAATTCGGTGGTGTGAAGAGGGTGGTTGGCGATGGTACGCTTCCCGAACGACATCTTGACCACTCAGGAAGCCATCCCGCGCGCCTCCGTAAGAGACGAAGGCGGCATTGAGGCTTGGTTGAATCGTATTGACCAAGCCGCGGTATATATTGCCCCTAGATAAGCGACGATCGGTAACTTCGAGTTGGTAGTTCTCTAGGGTCGAACCGTTGGTTACCGCGACACGCAGCTCTTCCGAGGTCTGCGCGTTGATTAACATGCGACGCGTCAAATTTTCTCCAATCCAGCTGCTGAATATCAGCGGCCGGTTTAGCCATTACATTGGGAGAGTAGCGAGTATGCAACAGAGTTTCGTGCTATTCGGTTGCGTTTTCCATTTCAGCTTAGGAGCTCATCTATGAAAGAACCCACACTTAATGACAGTCATCTTATCATGGAGTTGAGGGCTTACTACCGATGAGTCTGGGAGACCGGCCGCCTCGGTGCTGCTAGACTCCGTCGATGGCATCGGGCGACTTCATTTGGGTTGAGACGCCTCAGGGCCTAGAGGAGCTGGGAGCTGAGCTCCGTTCTGCTTCGATTCATGCTCTCGATTCGGAGTCGAACTCAGGATTCGCCTATAACGAGAAGCTGTGTCTGCTGCAGTTTCAGGTGAATGGAAAATTCTGGCTCGTCGATTTGACGGTGTTTCTGGGCATGGAGGCGGCCTTAGATCCTCTGTGGCCGGCTCTAGAAAGCAACGACACCATAACTATTCTGCATGGTGGAGAATTCGATGTAGGCTGTTTTCGCCGAGACTTTGGGCTGCAGCTTGGCGGAGTTTGGGACACTCAGCAGGCTGCGAGCCTGTTGGGCTGGGAGAAGACCGGCTACGGCGCCGTAGTTGGGAGAGTCTGTTCGGTCGAGCTGTCGAAAGCTCACGCCTACTTCGATTGGGGCCGGCGGCCGGTTCCCCAGGAGGCGCTCGAGTATGCCGTTGATGACGTCCGCTATCTGCTTCAGGTTGAAGAGAAGCTGAGACTCGAAGTGGAGAGCGCGGATATTGTGGAAGAGGTGAGGATAGCCAGTGAGGCTGTCATGGAGTCGACTTGGAATGGCGGCTATGAGCCCGATGGGTTTTGGAAGGTCAAAGGTGCGCCTAAGTTGGACGCGGAAGCTCTGCTGAGACTTGCGGCCCTCTATCGGTGGCGAGATTCAGTAGCGCGCCGGATTGACGCCCCACCGGGCCGGGTGCTCAACAATCGGTCGCTCCTGGCCTTGAGCCGACGGTCGCGGCTGCGCCTAGATGATCTGAAGAAACTCGGAGTTCCTGGGAGGATCAGATCTGAGCGGGGCAAGGAACTGCTGCGAGTTCTTACTTCCAGCTTTAGCGATGTAGGAGAGCTGCCGGCAGCCCCTGTTCAGAGAATCGTGTCGGTCAATGAGCGACGGCTCGATGGTCGGCTGCGTGACTGGCGAACGATCGAAGCGCAGCGTCGGGGAGTCGTGCAGCAGGTAGTGCTGCCTTCTCGGGCCCTTCGGCATCTTGCTCGTGAGGGCACATCGAGCCTCGAGGGTGTTCCGCAGTTGGGGGCGAAACGTATAGCTCTCTACGGTAAGCAGCTACAACGGCTGGAGTCCGATCTTTAGGACTGACAGCCTGACGGCGAGCTGCTTGGAGATTTCGTCTTGCAGGTCGTAAGTCAAGATCCGGCTGGATATCTCGATCTCTCTTTGAGCTTGATTGTTCGAGTTGCGACATCTCTCGACAGGAAGTCGCTGCCTCGAGGTTACTTGAAAGCACACACCGTCTTCGAAGCTTCGTCCTTTGCTCAGATACCCTAGATCCTCGCTGAGCCAATTGCCGCGTGGGTGCACGATAGGTTTGGGGCGCGGCGAGTTCAGAAGATTGCGGCCGAGGAAGGCGAGTGGCTGAGGGTCGACCCCCAAGAGTGCCAATAGGGTTGGTGGGAAGTCTATTTGGCCTGCCTGCATATCGAATTGTTGAGCTTGCAGCTCTCTGCCCGGCACCCAAATCGCCACTGGAATCCGGTTGCCAAGGAACTGGTCCAGATTCGAGTCGAGCGCAATGGCTGCGTTTTCCGGGAAGTCTCTGCGCCTGAGTCCCGCGCCGTGGTCTCCCCACAGAACGATAACGGTTCGTGTTCCGAGAACGGAGGTAGTCAACTCCTGGAAGAAAGCGGCAAAGGCTCGGTCGGCGAAATTCATCCCGTGGAGGTAATTCCCGTAGGAGGATCCTTCGTACGATCCGAGGTCGAGTGTTCTATGTTGCTGCGGAAAGCTCGAGTAGGGATGGTGTAAGGCTAGCGGCAGCAACCAAGCGCAAAAAGGTTCGGGTATGCGGCCCAGGCGCTGGAGCATCTGTTGCAGGAAGTCTCGATCATTCAGACCCCAACCGATTCTCTCGCCCGGCGCAAAGTCGTCTTTGAACAAGTTGTTGCTGTACCCGTAAGCAGGGAAGGTGACATGTCTGTTCCAGAAAAACTTTTTGAAAGGGATTGCGGCAATCGTTCGGTAGCCTTCTTCTCGCAGGGTCTGAGCGACGGTTCGATAATGATTCGACGGAT
>JAZFTL010000261.1:0-4960 GCA_036446675.1 Thermoanaerobaculia bacterium | reverse complement strand
ACCAGCGTGTACCCGACTTCATCGTGTCGCGGGCGCACAGATGGCAAAGATCAACCAGTGCAGCGATATCTCTCGTGCCCCATTCCCGCTCACGCCATCGGTCGTCCCTCGGAACACAATCGCACCGGTGCTCCTTCCCCTCGAACGACCCTCGCAGGTTGAAACACTCCAGACAAACATCAAGATCGGCGAGTAGCTCGGTCTGTTGCCAGGTTGGTGTCTCGGTCGCATCTGACTTCATATCCGTTCTCCTTGTTTCCAGCACGAGAACGGACACAAACCACAAAACCCCTAGCAATTAGGGGTCAAGGTTCGATGGCTATTTCTGCATCGTTCAGACCATTTGGTCTGCCGGCGGTGGCACCTTCCCTTACGGGGGTTGCCGGGCTGTCACGGGGCCGGGTCCCTCAAGCCGCTCTCGATGTGTTGTGAACCCATTGTCTCACACGGCGTCAACTCCCAACAACCCGTGGTTCTGGTCATCGCTTCTGCGCCCGAACCGGACCCACTCATTTCGCTGGATCGATCGATCGATCAGAAAACACGGCGCGAAACGCCGACGATCGCATTAATGGCCTTTAGGCCATAGGCGGCTGTGTAAAAGCCTTACTAGCGTGGCCTTGAATCCTCGCGTGAACTTTCTACCCGCGGCTTTGATTCGCTGGGAAGGGAGGACAAATGTCGAAAGTATTGAGCAATATTGTGTGCCATCGCAGTCCGAAACGCCGATGAGCCTTCTTGCCCAAGACACCTCGGCCCTTAATCAAGCCGGCAGGCGGCAAGAGAGTGACTGAGCCATCGGGCGGCCTGCCAACTCTTACGGAAGCTGGAGAACGCGCCGTTCGACTCTTCCGCTACTTACGCGATCTCTCCGAACTGCGAACACGCGCTGTTCGCGACATTGAGTCATATGAACAAGTTGTTTGGTTTGACGATCTTCCATCTGATTTCGGTGAATCAATATTCGAAGACTCGCAGATGAAGGGTGACGATCAATCTGTCTCGACTTGGTTGAAGATTGACAGGGTGGTTCTCCCCGATTTCCCAGAACCACCAGTCTCTCTCAAATCCTGGCTCCCGGGACTCATGGCGAGACGTTCAGATCTCGATAGGCCAGTCGTTGAAGATCCGGAGGGACTCGACCAGGAGCTCTCGGAATCGTTATCAGATGAATTCGAGGCATACCTGTCGGAATCCTGGAATTCGTGGGCGAAGCAGCATCGGAGACTTCTACCCGCATATACCTTTTACTCAACGCTCTTTGCCATGAGCGAAAGGCGCCGGAGTCTCGGCGAGATATATGAACTCGTGGTAGGCATCGGTTTTCTCACGTGGAACTCGAGCCAACGAATCAGGCGACACCTCATTACCTCACCATGCGAAATCGCCGTTGACTCGTCCACCGGACGCATCGAAGTTCGGCCGACCGATACCGAAGGACGAAATCGGCTTGAACTCGACATGCTCGAAGCAGACGACAGAGGTCCAGGCGATGTCGTCCAAATCCTTGGTGATGAAGTGGAGCAATCAGATCCGCTCCAGCTTCCACTTATTGCCCACAGTATCCTTGAGCGTTGGATCAATCGTTCTCACGCTGATGGGAGCTTTGAGCCGAGCCTCTCCCTTCCTAACGCCACGAGTTCGCCGATCGTACATCTCGCTCCGGCGATCATTCTGCGCAAAAGGGGCCAAAGAACGCTCCACAAGCTGCTCGACGATATTTCACGGCAGATTGAATCCGGTGCCCCGGTTCCGGAGGGTGTAGGGCGGTTAGTCCTAACGGGCATGAGTGAGTCCGAGGACGGCTCCAAGGTGACGAATCTTGGGTTCGAGGATCCTGAGTTGTACTTCCCGCTTCCATCAAACGAAGAGCAGCGGACGATCGTGGATCGAATGTCAGCCCAGCGCGTGATCGTGGTCCAGGGGCCACCTGGCACAGGTAAATCCCACACTATTGCCAACCTAACAAGCCACCTGCTGGCTCAGGGCAAGCGCGTTCTGATCACATCGCACACGGAGCGAGCTCTCCATGTCTTGAGGGAGAAACTTCCGGAAGAGATTCGCTCGTTGTGCGTCGCTCTTCTCGGCAGCGACCGCCGTGCAATCAGCGAGCTCGAAGGATCCGTCGAAGAGATCTCGTTTCGAAAAGCTGATTGGTCGGACATCGAGAGCAACAATGAGGTTGAGCGTCTGAGGAACGAGCTCGACTCACTGCGCAAAAAGCGGGCCTCCGCCGAATCCAAACTTCGCGCCATCAAAGAATCGGGTTCTCACCCAATCACGCTGGGTCAGTACCGAGGGACCTCCCAACAAATCGCTCGAGAGATTTCAGCAGAGGCTGCGTCGTTGGGATGGATCGCCGACTCGATCAAGGATGAATCTCCACCCCTTTCGAATGGTGAGTTCGGTGAGCTTGTGGACCTGCAGTTCGAACTCTCTGCAGACGCGGACCGGTTGGCAGCCCTCGACTTACCACCAATTGAAGAGGTCGCCTCGCCTGAAACTCTCAGACGGCTTTTCGAAGACGAGACGGGGATCCTCGCGGAGAAGTCGAACGCCCAAGACCTCTTCGGCGACTGGGTCGCAATGCTTGATGACGTTGATGAATCTGTACTTGATGAAACCGCAGAAGCCCTCGACGCCCACGCTGAAATTCTCGAGGAGATAACTGACAAGGACGGTTGGGTTGTCGACGCCAGGCGTGAAATCTTGGCCGACCGGGCCGACACGTGGAGGACCTTGCACGATGAGGTCAGTCGACATCAAAAGAGCTTGGAGGATGCCGTCGAACGACTCGGCGATGTTGAGACCGCGATCGATCTAGACCTTGAGCCTTCGGCCATCCGGCACGCCGTAACCGAACTTCTCTCTCAGGTTGAGTCCGGAGGAACGATCCGGCGGGGGGTGCTCGCGACCGGGGCAGCGAGACGCCACAAAGAGATCCTTGGAGGACTATCAGTAGAGGGACAGGTACCTACTGAGCCAGAACCACTGAACTCTCTCCTGGCCCGGCTCGATGCAGAGGTATCGGTTGAGAAGCTGGAGACATATTGGGCGGGTCGCGTTGATGTGTCCAACCAACCAACCATTCCGTTGAAGACCGCTGCCTATCGAGTCGAGCAGACTGCGTTGAATCGGCTTTTGGATCTCCAGCGCACAAAGAACGCTTGCGACGACTGCTATAGCTCCATCAGCTCGATTCCTGAGCCAGATTGGTCGGATGTCGAAGCAATTCGTCGCGTCATCGCTGGCCTGAAGGCCGTGCTGAGATCACGCCGACTGGACGGCGTTCAAGCAGAAGTCAGCTCGTCGTCTCAGTCCCTAGGGGACACGAATACCGACCATCTTGGCGAAATGCGGCACGCCATTAGTGCAAGAGACGTGGATGCCTACACAAAGGCTTTCGGTGCCCACCTCGTCGACCTGAATGAATCGGCCGGTTCCACGAGGCGGAAGGAGCTGACTGATCGTCTCTCGACAGCACCACAACTAATCGAATCTTTCGTCGGCACAGGTGAAGGAGAATGGGATGAGCGCGCGGTGCAGTTTGATCAAGCCTGGGGCTGGCGATTCGCGAATACCGCACTCCAAGAGCTTGTCGACCCCAAAGAGCGACGCCGACAGAATCAAGTCGTAACGGAAACTACGACTCTGGAGCGGAGGTGCCTCGAACAGCTAACTGCCGAGTTGGCTTGGTCTCGAATGTTTCGCTCAATCACAGATGAGCAGTCGCAGGCACTCGAAGCATGGGCGGTGGCGGTCAAAAGGATCGGGCGCGGCACGGGCAAGTATGTAGAGCGTCATCGTCACAACGCTAGGAAATACATGGGCATGGCACGAGATGCGATACCAGCATGGATCATGCCCACATACCGGGTAGCTGAGAGCCTGGCAGCCGGCCCCGAGCAGTTCGATGTGGTGATTGTTGATGAAGCGAGTCAGTCCGGCGTCGAAGCCTTGTTTCTGTTCTATCTGGCCAAACAAGTAATCGTTGTAGGAGACGACCAACAGATCGCTCCCGAGGGTGTCGGTATCGACATGACCTCGGTTCACCGGCTGCAGGGCCAACACCTTCAGGACATTCCATTTGGCGATCTCTTCGAGCCCGCCACGAGTCTCTACGAGCAAGCAAAAGTCAGGTTCCCAGGACCAGTCATACTCAGGGAACACTTCCGCTGCATGCCTGAGATCATCGAGTTCTCCAATCGTGTGTCGTACAAGCATCGAACGCTGACACCGATGCGCCAATATGGAAACGATCGACTGGATCCCATCAAGACCGTCTTTCTTCCTCACGGCTACCGCGAAGGGGGCCGCAATGCCATTAACCGACCCGAGGCCGAGGAGGTAGTGGCAAGGATTCAAAAGCTCTTCACCGATCCCCGCTACGACGACGCTTCGCTGGGGGTTATCAGTCTGCAGGGAGATTCGCAGGCGAGGCTGATTGAACAGATGCTGCTCGACAGGATCGGCCCTGAGAAGATGTTGGAGCGATCCTTGGTGTGCGGAGACGCATACGCCTTTCAGGGGGACGAAAGGAACATCATTTTCATGACGATGGTGGCGGCCCCTAACCAGACACCTGGCGCTCTTGCCAACGAGGCGGCCAAGAGGCGTTTCAACGTGGCTGCCTCTCGAGCGAAGGATCAGGTTTGGCTGGTTCACAGCGTTCAACCAGAAGACCTAAGCATCACAGACATGAGGCGAACCCTGATCGAGTACTACAAGGATCCAGTAGTGGAGCACACTGACATGCCCGGAGACCTCGACGAGTCAGTGCTTAATACTCCCTTCGAGAGCATGTTCGAGCAGGATGTCTTCGGCCGAATCAAGAGCCGTGGCTATCGGGTGGTCCCCCAAGTACCGTTCGCCGGCTATCGAATTGATCTTGTCATTGAAGGAGTTGGGAGCAAGCTCGCTGTCGAGTGCGATGGGGATGAATGGCACGGGGCGGCGCAAT
>JAZFTL010000260.1:0-4035 GCA_036446675.1 Thermoanaerobaculia bacterium | reverse complement strand
TCGACACCATCGCGTTGACCAAAATCGATGTGCTCGACGATCTCGAAGAGGTCAAGGTCTGCACCGGGTATCTCATCGACGGAGAAGAGGTGGAGACCGTTCCCGCCAGCGCCGCCGACTGGGAGCGCGCCGAGCCCATTTATCGCACCGTCGAGGGCTGGAAGCAAACAACCGTCGGAACCCTCCGCTTCGAGGATCTGCCGCGGGCGGCGCAGAGCTACGTTGAATTGATAGAGACTGAGGTCGGGGCGCCGGTGAGTATCGTCTCCACCGGACCGCGCCGCGAAGAGACCATCCTCCGTTCAAATCGCGGTCTCGAAAGCCTCACCTCCGACCGCGTCGACCGCCTGCGAGCCGAGCTGGGCTAAACAATCCTCATTTCCTCCTTGAGAAACCCTCGAGGCATTCCATATACTCCCGCCCACGGGCCGTTAGCTCAGTTGGTAGAGCTGCAGACTTTTAATCTGATGGTCGGGGGTTCAATTCCCTCACGGCCCACCATTCGAGATCCGATTCTCTAACAATTCGTGAGAGTTCAAGGTGACTCTAGAGTGACTCGTGGCGGCGCCTTGGAGTGTGACGGAGGTGGCACCGCCTCACCTCGGATCTGAGCACAGTAAAAAGTGCCACCCGCCTGTGCAAGATCAGTCGATCGGAGTGCGTCTTATCTTGTATGGGGAGGCGATTACGATACATTCCAGCGGGCGGTGCACTCGTCGAAGTGACGGCGAGGACGGTCGGCGCACGCTATCTGCTGAAGCCCTCCAAGGAACTCAATGAGGCCATTGTCGGTGTCTTCGCGCGAGCCCAGCGCTTCTATGAGGTGCCGCTGCATGCACTGGTTTGCATGTCGAATCATTTTCACGCCCTGATCAGTGTTGAAGACGCCTGTCAGATGGCTCGCTTTATGAACTATGTCAATGGAAACCTGGCCAAAGAAGCCGGCCGTTTCAACGATTGGCACGAGAAGTTCTGGGGTAGGAGATATCAAGCGATCGTCGTGAGTGGCGAGGAGTCCGAACAGGTCGAACGGCTGCGCTACATCTTGTCGCACGGTTGCAAAGAGGGATTGGTAGCGAGGCCTCGAGACTGGCCGGGAGTCAACACAGCCCAGGCCCTATTGGATGGCACTCCACTCAAGGGTCTCTGGTTCGACCGAAGCCGCGAGCACGCCGCCCGGATGCGGGGCAAAGCCTTTCATCGTTTGGAGTTCGCCAATGTCGAGACCCTCGAGCTCGAGCCTATCCCCTGTTATCGACATCTCTCCGAGGCTGCCTATCGCAGCTGGGTTGCAGAGGTCATCGGAGATATCGAGACCGAGACCTCAGCGCGACACAGGCAGGAGGAGACCGTACCGCTCGGGGCCACTATCGCCACTGCCATCTCAGCGCATCAGCGCCCGACAGCGCCCAAGAAGAGCTGGGCACCGTTGGTGCACGCCGCGACAACGAAAGTGCGCAAAGAATTCAGAGAGGCTTACGGCTGGTTTGTGGCGGCATATAGAGAGGCCGCAGAGAAACTCCGTCAGGGTGATCTCTCCGCCGCCTTCCCCGCAGGCAGCTTCATCCCTTCGCTCGCCATGATCGATTGGCGGTACTCTGGCCAGGCCAGGGCGCCGGGATAGCCAATTCCCTTCTACAACGGTAGAACCTACGCCAATCCAAGTCTGAACAAACTTCCGCAGGGCGAAGCTGTGTCTTGATTCCCTCTTTCGCACGAAATCCAGCTGTGCATACTCAGGAAATGCCCAAATCCTGGGTACTTGAAGACAGAATTGAGATCAATAACGGCCGCAAGTGATGATCTGCCGGAAGCTAAGCTTCTGGTTCGCAAGAAATTCCCTGTTGAGCAGTAGATTCGGCTGGCACCTTCTTAGCACCTTCTTAGGTGGCCGCAGGTGGCAGGTTAGTGCGGTACCCGTTAGTCCTTCACTCGAAGTAACACTTTGACGGTGCTGTCGACCATTGCAGGTCGTAAGTAACCGACTCTATAGGGGTCTTCGGCGACCCACTGTCTAACGAGAGCCTGGCTCTTTAAGACCGTGGGAGGCAGGAGCTGCTCCTTGAATGCCAATCTCATTCTTCGAAGTCTGTACCCTTTTAGAGTCAGTTCCAGAACGTCGCTAAGGAAATCTTTGCGGAGTTCATCGCTTGCTGGAAGATCAGCCGCAACCAATGTGGTGCGCCCGAGCTTCACCTCTTGCCCCAACCAAATCGCTCGCGCCTGGTACATGCTCAACTGGTTGACGCCTATGTTCTTGTTTCCGACGATCACCACTTCGGCGCTCGCCATGCCCACGACGCCGAAAAACAGCATCGCCAAAATGTTCAGATACCTGCTTTGCATGATTCTCTTTCGTCGCAGCAATTCGATGTCCCCGAGCGGTCCCGAAGATTCCTGGCTACAAGTCTTCGTTCCGTCGTAATTCTACCCCAAGATACAGTTTTTCTTGATTTCAATAGAGATAACGCATCGTCATTCTCTTGTAGACAGTCGAGTAGGGTTCTTGGAGTTTCGCTTGGGCACAGCCCGAGTCCAATTCCGCCGGGGTAATCAGTAGTCTGACACCGAGATAGTCCTTGAGCATAGACGGACCAGAGCAAGGATAACTGAAATGATACCAGGCAGCCACCTCTTCTTCGCTACGACCTCAATCATCAGGCGCCTGTTGATCCCCTGGGTAGGTGCTGGGCAGGTGCCAGGCACGTGTTCGCAACTTCAGATGTCGAGAGTCGGAATTGAGTTGCCCTGTTCTTCTCGGGAACTTCTAGCGACATGCCTGGGTCTAAGGCGTCGAATATACCCACTCTAGGAAAGGAGACTTTCATGACCCTACGCGAACTAACCATTCCGAAGACCCACGATACCGGACGGCTCTTCCTGACTACGATTCTAGGCATCGTGTTGCTAGCGGCGATGACTCTCGCCGAGTCGCCGGATCAGAAGAAAATCATTCGCGTCGAGGGCGAGGTCCATTCACCGAAGAAGATTTACGCGCCGCAGCCCGGTTACCCGAAGGCGGCCAAAGAGGAACGCATCGAAGGGCGGGTCGTGGCGCAGGTCACTATCGACGAGCGTGGCCAGGTATCCGACATCGAGATCATTCGATCGCTCCGCGAAGAGTTCGACGCCGCCGTTGTCGAGAGCCTTGCGCAGTGGGAGTTCGAGCCTGCGACTCTCCACGACGAACCGGTAGCCGTGTACTACAACCTCACCGTCAACTTCAGGTTGGACGGCGACTCTGCTAAGGAGAAGTATGGATACGGCGAGAACTTACCCATGGGGCCTTTAGTCTGCCCGTAAGAGTGCGTCGTCCCGATTGGGAGACTGGCCTGCTGAGCTGCGCCCTTACCGCCTGTTCCCTAGATCGCCCCGCTGTTCCTTGAATCGACCGCCGGTTCCCTAGATCGACATCACCCCCAAATGCCGCCTGATCTTCTGCAACCAATTCCTCGAGAACTCGTATCCTATCTATGCTCCACATCGATCTGCTCAGGTCGACAGATCGTGTCCGCCTTTTGATACGGAGATGTGCCATGTCCAGTGCCAGGAAGCTTCTTGTCGGAGTCACAGTTCTTGCATGTGTCGTCCCTGCTGTCGGTCGATCATCCGATTTTGACATGTCCCAGATCTACGCGATCGATCGAGGTCACTCCTACCTGGGCTTCTCGATCAGGTATATGGGATTTGCCAAAGTGCGAGGGCGCTTTTCGGGATTCTCCGGTACGGTCCGTTTCGATGAAAACGATGTGAGTACAACATCTGCCACTGTGAGGATCGACGTCAGCAGCCTCAATACAGAACACGATTGGCGGGACAAAGATCTCAAATCAGATCAGTGGTTCGACGCCGAAGAGTTTCCCGACATTTTGTTTCAAAGCACACGAGCCGAGAAGACATCAGCGGGTTTCGATATCGTGGGAGACTTGACCATTAGGGATGTGACCAGAGAAGTGCGACTTGTGATGGACGACTTTTCGGGCGTGATCAAGGATATTCGGGCCGACAGTCAGGTGATCTTCGTCGGACATACGA
>JAZFTL010000259.1:0-4504 GCA_036446675.1 Thermoanaerobaculia bacterium | reverse complement strand
AGGGTCTGCTCTTTCACCTCGTGAAGAATGGCCGCGAGTTCCGCTTGTGAGGGTAGCTGCACGTCGGTCTTGTCTGGGCCGCTGACCAGGATTACGCGGTTCTCCTCAGATGTCCATTGACCTGCAACCCGATTGATTTCGTCGAGGGCGATTGTCGGGAGAAAGCGCTTGACCAGTCCGAGTTCAAACTCGATCCCCGGAGATGGTTCCATTTCGAGGAAGTTGCGCATGTACTCCGATGCGTAAGAGGCGGATTGTCGCGTACTGCGCTCCTCGTAAGCTTGTTGGTAGGTGCGGAGAAGATTCAGCTTGAGACGATCGAGTTCGCTTGATGTGAATCCGTGTTGCTTGATCCTCTCGACTTCCGAGAGTAGAGCGGTGAGACCTCGGGTAAGTCCTCCATCCTGCACTCCAGCAACTTGATAGATGACATCGCGCGAGCGGACGAATCCTCCCGAGGTGGAACCGGCGAATAGAAATGGCGGATCGGCTTGCTGTCGCAGCTCATCCAATCGGGCGTTTAAGAGGCCGTGATAAATCTGCTCGACGATCGAGGCTCGATAGTCTCGAGTCGCCGGACGATCTCGCTTCGGTAGTTTCTGATAGATACCCACCGTCGTGATGGTAGCTTCTACATCCGAGGTGATCGCGAACAAGGTCTCTTTGTGGTCGGGCACCGGGTAGGTCTCGCGGGCTCTCGGCTCCTCAGGGTTTCTGAGGGCGCCAAAGTGATCGCGAATTTGCGCCACCATTGAAGTCGCGTCGAAGTCTCCTATGGCGATTATCGCCATGAGATCCGGTCGATACCAGTCACGATAAAATCTGCGCAGCGCTTCGTAGGGAGCCTCTTCAATGATGGTCTTGTTGCCGATCGGCAACCGGTCCGCATATCTGGAGTCCTGAAAAAGCACCGGGAACTGTTGGTCGCGTAGACGCGCTTCCATGCCCCGTCCCAAGCGCCACTCCTCGACTACGACCCCTCTCTCCTTATCGATGTCCTCATCCTCGAGTGAGATCGCCTTCGTCCAGTCTTCGAGTATCTGAAGCGCCGTTTGAATGATCTCCGGATCGTCGGTCGGTATTCTCAAGGTATACACCGTCTCGTCGAAGCTGGTGAAGGCGTTCACGTCTGGACCGAAGCGCATGCCGATGCGCTCGAGGTAGTCGACCAAGTCGTGCTTCTCGAAATGCTCCGTCCCGTTGAAAGCCATATGCTCTAGGAAGTGTGCCAGTCCAAGTTGGTCCTGATCTTCCTGCAGGGAGCCGGCGTTTACCACCAACCAGAGTTCAGCGCGATTCTCGGGCTTGTCGTTGTGCCGCACATAGTATGTGAGGCCGTTCTGCAGGGTGCCTAAGGTCACCGCTGGATCGATCGGCAGAACCGCTTCAAGACTGATCGTTTGTGGGCTGATTGGTGCACTTTGAACCGCAGGATCAGCGGCTGATCGCGCCGAACCGGGGAGAGGTGTGGCCATTCGAGGGTTGTGTAGAGTGGTGCCACACGAAATGGCAACTAGGCACGACGCAACTAGCAGAGGTCTCGAACCGAAGCATGCTTTGGTCATTTAGGGCTCCCAGGGATTGAGATTAGATCGTTCAATGATGACTGCGCAGCAGGGACAGAGATTTTGGAGTCAGTCGGGGCAGCGAAGTGATCACGGTGGTTGGTAATTACTGGTCGAGGAAGAGAAGAGGAGTTGAGGTGATTTCAGTCAGCCAAGGACTAGGAAGAAAAACAGGCAGACCAGATGTAGCGCCACAGGCGGAATGATGCTTTCGGAGTTCTCTCGAATGGCAGCTGCAATCGATCCGTAGCACCAGGCTGTAGTACCGGTCGCGACCCATTGCCACTGGGGTGTCAACCCTTCGATTAAGGACGTAGTCTGACCAGCCAATGCCAAGGAGGCCAGCATGTAGAGACCACCTGCCATGAGCGCGGGCAGAGAAATCGACCAAGCGGACGCTTTGCGCACCTGTAGTTGCGACTCTGCCAGGCGACCGTAGATCACTCCTCGAAATAGAAGCTCGGTGGCGATTACGAAGCCGCACGACGAAATCAAGCCCACGACGAGATACTGAAGCGGAGACGAATGAGTTTCGAGCAGGGTAGTTGGTGTCCAGGAACCGCCTGCGAGGCCGGTGGCTATTCCTATCGGCGCGAGTTGAAGCCACCGCCACCCCGCTGGCCGGCGCCATCCGAAAATGCCCGGGCCTTGATGCACACACAGGTAGTAGAGCACTGCGCTGAGCATCGTGAAGACAGCGACGAACGATCCGACTGGGGCCACCGCGAGGTCCAGTCCTCGGCGAACAACCGGGTAGTTTGACCACAGCATGGGCACTAGCTCGGTAAGCCGTGCGATGAGGAACACAGCCACAGCAAGGGATGCTGCTTGGGCGAGAATCTTTAGTTTCTGGATCTGAGTTGGTGTGGTTAGGCTCTCTCGACAAGTCGTCACGATCTCTTCCACAGTGAGTTTGGAGCCACTCTCTCGGGGCGAACCGCCGATCTCGTCGGAGCCACCCCACCGATTTCCAGACCGGCTATTTCCTGCCGCCGGATCGACAAGGTTTAGTCTTCTGTAGATCTCGGAGAGATTTTCCGGCAGAAATGGGTCTGAGAGTCTCAGGGTATATTGGTGCGGTTCCCTTTCGAAGACTATGATTCCGAGCTTCTGCCCATATAGTTTTTGCAGTGCCTTCTCGACTTCATAGATTCCGCCGGCAGCTCGACAGGCGACAACGAATCTGTTGTTTGGGAGCTCGCTCCGGGCGAGTTCTTCGACCACCTGGGTTTCTTCGAAATCCTCCGGCGAGAAGACGAGCCGATCCACGGCATGGAGGACCCGAACACAGTAGTCCAGCGCCTCGATTTCGCTGCTGTTCTGACCCGGTGTTGGGTACGAGCCGACGCTGTCCAGCTGTTGAAGGAGCGCGAAGTTCTGCTGCCAAACATTATCCGAAAGTCCGCTCAGCTCTTTCATTTCGAGCCCGTGTACGTCGATGTACCCTTCCACCTTAATGAGGGGAATAATCAAATCGCGGACTTCTTGGTTTGCTCCGTTCAATCGGAGGTGATTGAAGAGCACCCAAAGAGCCAGAATCGTGTCGAGATCGGGTTGGTTGGCGTAGACGGACCATTCTCTCGCTTGGAGGTCCAATCCCTTGCGCACCATAATGAGGGCCTGCTCACATGTTGAAAGGGTGAAGCGTCGGACGCATCCCAGGTGATGATCCAGGTTGAGAATGCAGCGTTTGGCGTCGACAAAGGGTTCCGCCTCAGCAACGCCATCCAAGAAGATGGTTCCCTCTGGGTATTGACGCGCGGCTGCTGCCGGCACCGTTAGAGTCGGATCGACTTTGACTTTAACTGTAGGTGCTTCAGTGCAGGTCAGAACGCGAACCCCATCCTTCTCTTTGATCAGGTATCTCGCAGGCAACCCGCCCGGTCCTGGAGGTACCTCGGCAATCTCCTGTCGAGGAGAAACTTCGGATGCTGACACCTCATCTGGAAGCTGAGTCGCAGACGGGCGCGAGCTGGCGTTTCGCGAGGATTGATCTTTTTGCACCATTTGCTGTTCGACTCTATCCGACCCCAAGATCTTGGCAGGCTACGCTGCAGAGGATCTTAGCAGTGGCTGGCTCGATTCGAGAACCGCTAAGACATGGCGGGAAGTCTGGTGGTGAAACTTTTTGTACAACCCCTCGTCATAGTCAGTAGGGTACCCGGAGAACAACTGGCTTATAGCCTGGGAGACAACACGATGAAACTGAATATTTTGCGCAGCACAACAATCGGGGTCGCGCTGCTTGTGGCCGCCGGAGCGGCAAGCGCGGAATCGGACCTCTGGCTTCACGTTCGAGTCGATGGCGACGGTTCAACCAAGGTGTCGGTTAACTTGCCTCTGAGCTTGGTTGAAAAGGCGATGCCCATGTTGCCGATGAACCACATGCACCACACCGGAATTGACGTCGATGGTTGGGAAATGGAGATCGCCGATCTTCGCGAGCTTTGGCAAGAGGTCAAGTCTAGTCCTGACATGACTTTTGTCACCGTCGAGGAAGACAGCGAGACGGTGAGGGTCTGGAAAGAGAACAACCATCTCTACGTCAAGGTATCTGAAAGCGATGGAGAGGACCATGTCAGTGTGCGGATTCCGACTGCCGTAATCGATGCGATTTTGGATGGCGAGGGCAATGAGCTCAATCTTCGAGCCGGAATAGAAGCTCTCGCTGACCTGGGCGAAGGCGAGCTGGTGACTGTCAACGAAGCCGACCAACGAGTCAAGGTTTGGGTTGACCGAATTGCCGAGGCTCGATAAGGAGTCGATGGTATGTCGACGATGAAAAAGATTCTGCTGGGCGCCGTAGCCGCTTTGGTGATGACCGCTGTAGGCTGGGGCCTTCTAGCTACGGCTGTTTACGCTTCAGGCGGAGTGGTCATGGTCAAGGTAGAGGACCGCAGTCAAGGATTTCATCTCACCTTGCCGGTGCCGTCGGTGAT
>JAZFTL010000258.1:0-3118 GCA_036446675.1 Thermoanaerobaculia bacterium | reverse complement strand
CCCTACCGTCAGAGAGTCTTGGGAACATACGTCTTGCTGGTTGCCAGTATGGAAGTCCTGGGCAAATACGAGAACGAGCTTCGCACGGCGGTCGACCTCGATCGCAACCGCCTACCGCGAGACTTTATTCTGGAGTGGAAGGAAGCGGTACCTCCCAGATCTGAGACGCGCCGGTTCGATGGAGTTCAAGCGGAGCAGATCGAGTCGGTCGTAACCGGAGAGGAGATCACCCGCTGGACCGGAGTACCGATTTCCGAAGAGGTCGAGTTTCAGTTCAAGACCGAACCGACCACTACGGTGAGACGCCCCAGCTACTACATTATCCCAGCAGCATGGGGGCACATCGCGGACAAACTCCGCCTCCATGGCATTGCCGTGGAGACCTTGGACCGCCCGCAGCGGGTCACCCTTGAGACCTACCGGCTTCCCAATGCAGGCGTTGCCCAAGGGGGTGAGCGCGCTGCCTTCGACGAAAACTCGTTTCTCTATGAAGGGCGAGTGCGTGTCGCCCCAGGAGGCATCGTAGTCGAAGAGAAGCTCACTGAACTAAAGCCTGGTGATTTCAAGGTTACGACCAAGCAAGCACTCGGTGACCTCGCTGTACTCCTGCTCGAGCCCCAATCGCCCGATTCGCTCTTTCAGTGGGGTTTCTTTCTAGAGATTCTGACGCGCACCGAATATATCGAGGCCTACGTGATGGAGCCGATGGCCCGAGCGATGATGGCCACCGACCCGGTTCTGGCCAATCAGTTCACCGCCAAGCTCCAAAAAGACTCGGCCTTCGCCGCCAGCCCTGCGGCCCGCTTGGAATGGTGGCATCGCCAGACTCCCTACTTCGATTCGAGGTATCGGCTCTATCCCATTGCGAGAAGTATCGACTAGCACCGGCTCGACCCGGAGGTAGTCTAGCGTCCTCGCAATGACGACTGGCCTACATAAATTCAGGAGCAGACTAGAAAGAGACGGCTAGAGAGGCATTGACGATCGAATCGAGTTGCTCGAGTTCGAGCGCTATGACTTCTCCGGTGGCCTGCCCCATCTCGTTGACAACCTCTAGAGTTTCGAAGGCCGGCTGAGTATCAAACAGAAGGTGTAGGCTCAACTTGACGGCAAGGCGCGAGGTCATCGCAACTGCCACCGAATTGATCAGATCAGCACGCGAATCTGAGAAGTCTTCGAGATTTTGATTCAGCTTCAGCTGACTCTCAAAAAGGGTCGTCGCAGTCCAACGAGCAGCGAATGACCAGGAAAATCTAGCGCCTGCAAAGGTTCTGCTCGAGCCGGATACGTCCCGTTCATCGGTAAGCGTAATCCCCACGTCGGTATTGAAGAACTCATCACCCTTTTCGTACCACTTGATACCGACTCCCCCGACCGACGAGACCCGACGATCGATCCCCGCAAAGTCGTTTTGCTCCCAGCCCGTGCCAAGAAACCAGAATAGACGCTCCGAGAATTCGCGGTCGTATCTGCCGCGCAAGAAGTAGCTCTCGGCAGTTAGCTCAGTGCTCGTCGCCTCATCGATCTGAATTCGGCCGCTTGGTAGGAGTACTGCAGTGCGACTCTTTCGAGTATCCTCTGCTCTGACGGCTCCTGCCTCCAGCGTGGCCCGGCCCCTGCTCCAATGCCGAATGAGAGTATTGCGAAAACCCAGGGTTTCGGCGTTTACATTTCCACTCGTCGCCAGGTAGGTGAGTTCGGCCTGGTCGGACCATCTCCGTGCTTCGTCCTCCTCGGCTTCTTCAGCGGCACTCACTAAGTGAGCCGGATAGGTAACCAGAGCCAGAACGAGCGCGATCAGCAATGAGGGCGATCTGAGCATCTCTATCCGTCTCTCATCTCCGCCGCAGTTCATTTGGGTTCTCCTCAATTCGTCGGTTTACGTGGGAACTCGTCGGGCCGAGCGTGAGATTCTATTCGCATAGCCCGCACCAAGGAATACCAATCACTACGTCATACAGTTATTCTATTGACCTCAATCTCAGCTGAAACGTAGATTGTGCCAGAACCATTCAAGTCTATTATCGTAATGCCGTTGAAGACTCGATGGAATGTAGCAATCGAATGTTCGACCTGGGAGAGACTAGATGAGTGCACGAAATCGAATTGGCTGGCACCAAGCAGTAGCGAAGAATCTTACCGCAAGCTTGCTCGTCCTCGTTGCGACAGGATGCCAAGCTCCACAGACGGCAGAAGAGGCCACTACCTACTCAACGCCCGCACCGGCTTCGTCGCCGGTCATCGAGCCTGCGCCTCTAGAACTGGTTGAACTGATCGATGGGGCGCAGCAGATCGCCGCCGCAGTCACAGCCGTACCCACCGACCTTCAAGAAGGCAGCGCGGTTTGGGGCTATAGCGAGGGGGGCGAACTCGTCCCGATCCGTCGAGGGACCAACCACATAACCTGCCTAGCGGACGATCCCAGCGACGAGCGGTTCCAGGTCGCGTGCTACCACGATTCCCTCGAGCCTTTTATGGCCCGAGGTCGCGCTCTGAAGGCTGAGGGTGTAAAGGGGCCGGACCGGATGCAAATGCGCCACGACGAAATCGAAGCTGGAACGCTGGCGCTTCCGCTGAAACCAACGACCGTCTACAGCTTCGGCGGTGATATAGAGATCTACGATTCCGCAACTGGGCTGGTTGACCTCGAAGCCGGGTCTCATGTCTATGCGATCTACACACCCTATGCGACG
This sequence comes from Thermoanaerobaculia bacterium, assembly GCA_036446675.1. Taxonomy (GTDB): domain Bacteria; phylum Acidobacteriota; class Thermoanaerobaculia; order Multivoradales; family JAHEKO01; genus JAZFTL01. Next base: position 425 of record JAZFTL010000258.1, on the reverse strand, counting down.
GAAGCGTCGACCGGACTTTCGACGACACCGCCGATTCGGGGCGCACCCTGGATCATGCGACCCGGCACCCCGTCAGCACACATTATGATCGTCCCACCAAAGGTGGCCGCTGCCAACAACTAATCCTCGAGACCAGGCTGGGGAAATTTACTTTCTAGAAGCCGACACATCGGAGTCAGCTCAATCCGCCTCGAACCCGACTGCGGTGTGCGAGCCATCACAGTACGGTTTCGTCTGCGAGGCTCCACAACGGCAGAGAGCGCCCTTCGAGCCTTCCATGTCCTGCTCCTCGGCGGCATCGACAAGCCGAAGATTTCCTCTGATAAGAATTGGTCCATTGGCCGCAAAGCTGATCTCGAGATCATCGCCCTCACTCTCGGCGTCTACCAGCCGCCCCTCACCCAACTCCCCTGGATCCTTGAAGT
>JAZFTL010000257.1:0-3098 GCA_036446675.1 Thermoanaerobaculia bacterium | reverse complement strand
TGATAGGACTGAAGACAACTGGGTGACGGAATGAAGTTTCAACACGAAAACCATCAAGCATTGATCAAGACGAAAGCGGAGACGTATTGGATGCGGCTTGCGGTAGTGCTGCTCTTGGTATGTTCACTGGCGTCGTGCTCGATTCGATCGTTGGCGGTGAATGCACTTGCGAACTCTCTTGCGGCGAGTGGAGATGTCTTTGCCTCGGACGAGGATCCGGAACTGATCCGCGATGCGACCCCTTTCGCTCTCAAGACCATCGAGTCACTGCTAGCTGAGGTGCCGCAGCATGAGGGTCTACTGCTCTCGGCCTGCCAAGGCTTTGTACAGTACTCCTATGCGTTTGTCGAAACTGAAGCTGTGATCCAGGAGCCGACCGACTATCGTTCAGCACAAGCGGGTTACGAGAGAGCGCTCAAGCTCTACCTCAGGGCGAAGGCCTACTGCTTTCGAGCTCTCGAGCTGCGCTTACCCGGATTCGGCCTTAGACTTGAAGCCGACCCGATCGCGGTGTTGTCGCAGGTCAAGAAGGAAGATGTAGACCTTCTTTACTGGACAGGCGCGGCGTGGGGATCAGCCATCTCCTTGGCGATGGATCGTCCGGAGATTCTCATCGATCTTCCCTTGGTTAGAAGAATCTTCGACAGAGTCTTGGAACTCGATGAGAGTTACGCACGGGGAGCGGTGCATCAGGCATTGATCACTTTGGATTCTCTACCTGCGTCGATGGGAGGATCGAAAGATCGTGCCAGGCAGCACTTCGAACGCGCCGTGGAACTCTCGAATGGGAAGAGTGCCGGCCCCTACTTGAGCTTTGCTGCGAACGCGGCGATTCCAAGTCAAGACATAGACGAATTCAGGAGACTGTTAGACCGAGCGCTTGCGGTCGATCCCGATTCTGAACCCTCGTATCGCCTGGAGAATCTCATCTCGCAGCGTCGCGCCCGATTCCTACTCGAGCATATTGCTGACTACTTCCTGGACTTCGAACCGCTCGACGAGGGCGACTCGTAAGGTCCTTCGGGCGACAAGGTCGACTAGGTAGTCAGCCAGATTTCCATGTTCCGGACTCAACATCTCTACACCCTTGAGAAAGCGGTGGTCGCCTTCGTGCTGGCTACGATGGTAGTGCTGCCATTGGCGGAAGCGGCGTCGCGCTTCCTCTTTGGGGTGGGCATTCCCGGAGCCGGGCCGTTTGAGCAGCACTTGACCCTATGGGTGGTCTTTCTCGGCGCTGCCCTCGCGGCGCGAGAGGACAAGATGCTTTCTCTGGCGACCGGGGAGTTCTTGCCCGAGGGCAAGTGGCGACAGTGGAGCCGCGTGTTTGCCTACGGCGTGGCAGCCGGGGTAACCAGCCTGCTTTGTCGAGCTGCCATCGATCTGGTTATTGTCGAGCGCCAGGGGGGCAGCGAGGTCGCCGCTGGGCTCCCCACCTGGGTGGCACAGATCGTCTTGCCCTTCGGTTTTGGCGTAATTGCTTTACGCCTTGCCTGGAAAGCAGCTGACAGCTGGGGCGGCAGATCCCTGGCCTCACTGGGCCTCGCCGTAGGATTGATTCTGGGGCAGTATCCTGAGTGGTTGGAGAGTAAGCCGGCCTGGCCGGGATTGCTCTGCATCCTGGTTGCTACCCTACTTGGTGGTCCAATCTTTGCGGCGCTCGGCGGCGCGGCCCTGTTGCTTTTTATGGCGGATGGGGTTCCGGTGGCGGCGGTTCCTGTTGAAACTTATCAGCTCTCCGTATCGCCGATCTTAGCGGCCATACCGCTCTTTACTCTGACGGGATACTTGTTGGCGCAGGGTAATGCATCGCGTCGAATTCTCAGAATCTTCAAGGCGCTATTCGGTTGGATGCCGGGGGGAACGGCCGTCGTGACGGCTGTGGTCTGTGCATTCTTTACGGTGTTTACCGGCGGGTCGGGAGTGACGATCTTGGCGCTTGGCGGGCTCCTGATTGAAGCATTGAGAGCCGACGGTTATCGTGAGAATTTCTCATTGGGATTGATGACCGCTTCAGGCTCACTTGGGCTGCTATTTCCTCCCGCCCTTCCTTTGATTCTCTTCGGCATTGTTGCGATGGTTCCGATTGCGGATCTATTTATTGGCGGACTTCTTCCCGGCATACTGCTCCTCACCTTGATCGCATTGCTGGGAGTTCGCGAAGGCAGGCGCCATGCGGCGAGCCGTCAATCCTTCAAGTGGCAAGAGATGTGGAGCGCGGCTTGGGAAGCGAAATGGGAGTTGATGCTGCCGATCTTGGTACTGGTGGCGATTTTTGGTGGATTTGCGACGCTGGTAGAGGCAGCCGCCATGACGGCATTTTACGCCTTCGTCGTGCAGACGTGGTTCCACAAAGATATTTCGATTCGCCGAGACCTTCTGGGCATCATCACCGAATGCGCGGTCCTGCTGGGCGGAGTCCTGATCATATTGGCTGTTGCCAAGGGTCTTGCAAGCTACATGGTCGACGCCCAGATTCCGAGCCGAATCGTGGAACTGACGGAAAGCCATATTCACTCTCCACTGGTCTTCCTGCTCTGCCTCAACATTGCACTGCTGCTGGTGGGCTGCGTGATGGACATCTTCTCGGCGATTGTGGTGGTCGTACCGCTCATCGTACCTCTCGGGGTGGCCTTTGGGATCCATCCCGTGCATCTGGGGATTATCTTTGTCGCAAATCTCGAGCTTGGATACTTGACCCCTCCCGTCGGCTTGAACCTGTTTCTAGCAGCCTACCGCTTCGATCGACCTATACTGCAGATCTGGCGCGCGGTGCTCCCGATGTTGGCCGTTCTGGGTTTCGGAGTTCTTCTCATTACCTACGTTCCCTGGCTGACCCTTGCCCTCTTGGGAGTGCTGGGACGGTCATAATGGGAGGGATAGTAGCAAGGAGCGCCGTTGGGAGCGACACCGGAGCGCAATGACTCCAGGTGGAATCAGTCCACAGTCGCCAACAGATCGTAGAGGGCTCGAGGATTTTTCAGGGCGCCGAGAGTTACGGCGCGGTCGAGGGGTGTGCCTGAGAGGATCCTCTTGATGGGGACCTCGAGTTTTTTGCCGCTCAAAGTGGAAGGAATTTCAGATACAGATCGGATCTGGTC